>NZ_JBMLSD010000437.1:0-21384 GCF_049240685.1 Flectobacillus sp. | reverse complement strand
AAAAAAAGCTGTCCTCAAATGAGAACAGCTTTTACTAATTTCAGACGATTATGCTAAAGTAATTAAGTTTTTGTTACGTTACTTGCCATAGGCTCTAAGCAGTAAGCTAATAAAGTATAAAAGTATTTTAACAAGAATGGTAAGTTAGCGCGCAAAATAAAATTTAATTTTTTAGGCAATAGGCTTTAGGCATTAAGCCTATTGCTGTGCTTGCCGAAGGCCTGAGGCTTACAGCCTAAATCCGATTAGTTAAATTTAATTTTGTGTAATTACTTAACTACCAGTTCTTTATAGTTATTTCATGAAATCCTATTCCAAAGGGTTAAATGTTCCGTTGGTCCAGTCATTCGTTTGCTTCAAAAGAGGGTTATTATTTAATGCTTGAGTTGGTAAAGCAAAGAAATAATACTTTGGAAGGTAATTGATGGCTGGACGGCTCATAAGTCCGTTTGGTGTTAATGTAATTGTAAAATAGTTGGTATAAACATCCTCCAATTTCATACCATCACGAGTAGTTGCAAAGTCAGCAGGTACACCCGTTGTTTTCAATGAAATAACGGCCTTTGTACCTCTTTTCCCATTTAGAGTAGATTCAAGTAATCTCATGCGTCTAAGATCCCAGAAGCGTTTTCCTTCAAAAGCAAACTCAACTTGTCTTTCATCAAGAATCGCGTTCATCATTTCTGATGATGACATATTGGCTTTTAATCCATAGAGATTATCGGAGCCAGCTTCGATGCCTGCGCGTTTACGAACATTGATTACTTGCGTATAGGCTTCGTCTAATTTACCAACTGCAGCGGCAGCTTCGGCGTAATTGAGCATTACTTCCGCAAAACGAATTTCAATCCAGTCTGTTCCTGAGTAAATAGTATTCGATGGATCAAGCGTTGAACCTGCAACATCAGATGTTTGAAGCGCTTTACGACAATAAAAACCTGTATTGCTTACGTTTACTCCACCATTTTCCACGCTTTTTCCAGCAGCTAGATACGTCCAAAGTCTATTATTTGGGACGTTGCTCATTGGCCAAGTACAACCATTATAAGCAATCGTTTTTTCAAAACGAGGGTCACGGTCTTTAAAGAACAATAAATCACTGTAGGTATATTTTGATTCACCTGGTTTTTTGCCATCTTTCATAGGATAAGCTTTAACTAAATCCCAAGAAGGAATATTAGAACCGCCACCTGAAACAGTCGAATATCTTGGTCGGTTGGCAGCTTCCCAGCCACTATTACGTCTTTGCTGGTCGCCCACCGATGTGTTATAGCCTGTCACAAAAACAGCTTCTGTGTTACCAACCTCAGTAAACCAAATTTTTCCATAATCTGTGATAAGTTTTGCTCCACTTGCTGTCAAAATATCGAAAGCAGCTTTATTGGCATCATAAGCTGCTTGCCACTTGCTTGCTTGATTAGTAGGATTAAACTGCGGTGATGCAGCATACAGGAGTATTTTTCCTTTAAGTGCTGCTGCAGCGCCTCTTGTAACCCTACCCCAGTTGGCTGCGGGTGTAATCCAAACAGAGGGCAAATACTTAATGGCAGTATCAAGGTCGGCTGACATTTGCTTGAAGCATTCTGTAGTAGTATTTCTTGGTACAAAGGCTGCTTCAATGGCTTCGGCACCTACTGCATTTTGTGGGGTAGTAATCATTGGAACACCACCATATAACTTTACAAGTTCAAAGTATCTCCACGCTCTGAAGAAGATAGCTTGAGCCACAAGGCGGCTTTTTGCCCCTTTGTCCATCAAATTATCCTTCTCTAAATCGGCGATAAAAGTATTTATCGTTCTGATTTTTCCGTAATTGTTGGTGGCATTTAAGGCTGTACCAAAATCAGTTACATCATTTTCGACTACAGCACCTTCTAAAAACTTATTTTGACTGCTGCCTTGGTTGTATGATTCTTCTGTATAAACACTCCCTCCAATACCAGATACGGCAGTTGCACCACCCCAATCAGGTAAATTTTGATTGTAGATGTAGTTTAGGGCAATATTCGCCAAAACTGAGTCCCCTGCAATAAGCTCTGGAGATGCCGCGTTCAAATCTGTTTTATCTAAAACGCTTTCACAGCTTGCTAATGAGAGCATAGCTCCCAAGGCCGACCATAAGATATATTTCTTTTTCATTTTCTTCGAATTTAAAATTACTTTCTCGTTCTCTACTTCCTTTTATTATAAGTTCAAATTAAGACCAAGAGAGAATGTGCTCAGTGTTGGGTATACATCAAAGGTACTTCCCCAGTATTTGTAGCTATACGGATTGTATAGGTTGAGAGGGTTGGTAGCTGTTAAGTATACTCTGGCACTATTGATATTTAGCTTCTGAGCTAGGGTTTGAGGAATCTCGTAAGAAACATTCAATGTTCTTACTGCTAATGTAAACGAACTAACAAACCAGAAATCTGAATCATAGCCATTTTGAGCTCTGAAAGCTGGAGCAGGGTATTTTGCATTAGGGTTATCTACTGTCCAGTGGTCAACTAAGTGAACAGGCAAATTGGTAATAGCATTAACCTGTGCTGAAGTTCCCCAGCTTCTTGCTCCAGATTCCATGATATCTTGTCCACCAAAAGAACCTCCTAGGTTGAAAGAGAATGATAGTTTTTTGTAAGTAGTGGCAAAATTTAAACCGAAACCGAAGTGATTATCTTTCTTATTGGTCAAGTATTGCAAATCGTTGTCATCAATTTTGCCATCAGCCTCAGCATAAGAGTAATTTCCGTTTGCATCTGGTGTGGCTGATTTCGCTCCTCTTACATCTTGATAGTAAATCATACCCACCTGAGGTTTTTGACCATAGATAGTATAGCTTGGATATTTTTCTAACAAAGCATCTAGGTCAGCTTGGGTACGCAAGATGCCCATTGATTTTAATCCTAAGAAACCCATATCTGTAGAACGTCCGTTTGGATCGCGGTAAGTACCTTTTAAGCCTTGATCATAGTCAACTTTAATTTGCTTGTTGTCACTCCAAGAGAAGAAACCACGTACTTTGTAAGACCAATCCTTATTGATACGGTCTGTCCATCCGAGTGAGATTTCAGTACCAAAAGCTGCGACAGTTCCAAAATTTTGTGAAGGTAAAGCAGCACCAACCGTCAACGGCACAGAGGATGTTAGTGTAGTCAACATGTTGTAACGATAGTCATAAAAACCATCTAGTGTCAAGCTCATGCGATTCCTCAAGAAGGAAGCATCAATACCACCATTTAACTTAGTTGCATCATCCCACTGTAAGTCACGATTAGGCATGGCATTTTTTAATCTGAAAATACCTGCTCTATCTAAGTTACCTCCAAATACTGGGCCGTTACCTGTTTGAATTAGGTTGTAGCTTTGTAACCAGTTGTAGGCTCTTGTGTTATCCATACCAGTTAGACCCACCGAAGCACGGAACTTTAATTGATCTACCCAATGTACATTGTCTTTGAAGAATGGTTCTTCTGAAATTACCCAGCCTAATGAAAGCGAAGGGAATGTTCCCCAACGATTTTCAGGAGCAAAGTTGGTAGACGCATCACGACGTACCGAGAATTCAGCAAGGTACTTGTTGGCATAGTTGTAATTAACACGACCTACAAAAGAAAGACGTCCTGATTCTGATTCTGATTCGCTAATAGTACCAACACCAGCACCCGAAGCTGTTCCTCCTAAAGCATATCCAGCGTTATCTAGTGCGTTATCTACGAGGTTGTCTAAGTATGAGGTGATACCGTCAGAGTAAGCCTCGCCTTGTTCAAATAGACCTAATACAGAGATGGTATGTTTTCCAAAAGTTTTATCATACGTTAAATAACCATTCAATTGATATGAATCTCCATAACTTGGGGCGTAGTAAATACGGTTACTGTTTGATACCGTTGCAATACTTCTCACATCTCCTCCAACAATATGTTTGTTAGCTCCAAGCATCGTAAAGGTATATAGCTTGTAACGTGTACCAAATTCTTTACCAAAAGAATTCTCCATATTTCTGTTGTAGGTAACTCTTGCTTTTAAACCTTTTAAGAATGGTACGTCGTATTCGAGTGAGGCATTGATATTGAGCCCATTGTCGCGCGACATCAAGTAGTTGTTTGATTTTTGTGCTTCAAAAAAATGGAAGTTTTCGTTTGTATTGGCACCACTAATTAATAAACTTACGGGTAATCCATTGTAATAAGCTGGAGTGAATGGAGCTGCATACAAAAGAGACTGGAAATCTTTTTCATTATTCGTTCCACCTTGTTTCAATAAGTAACGGTCTTTTGTAGAAACATCGCCAGAAAGACCTAAGCTAGCTTTTACATTTTTGGATACCTTTACATCTGCGCTGGCACGGAACGACCAACGGTCGAAGTTGATTTTATCAAAATTTCCGTTTTGTTGGTTGTAAGCAACACTGGCAAAGTAGGTGGCTTTCTCGGTACCACCGCTCACGTTTAAGGCATGTCTTGTAGTATATGAAGATTTCCATGCTTGTTCTAACCACGACTGACTGTTGGTTTTGAAATAGTCTAACTCATCTTGACTATATAGCAAGGATGTAATGGTTGTTCCTGTATTATAACTATTACGATAAGTTGCCAATTCATAGCCGTTCATCATATTAGGAAGCTTGGCATCAGAAATACCTATAGAAGTACTGTACGAAAATCTAGGAGCGCCAGTTTTACCTCTTTTTGTAGTAACCACAATTACACCATTGGCACCACGAGCTCCATAGATGGCTGCGGCTGCATCTTTCAAAATAGAGATATTCTCTACTTCGGATTGATCCATTGTATTAAAATCGTCGAAAGAGCGAATAACATTATCTATCACAACTAAAGGTGATAAAGTACCGCCATCTTTTGAAAACATGGAGGGGTTTCGAATAGTAATAGTTGCAGGATCGCCAGGACGAGCGAATCCACCTGATACCCCAACACCGGGTTGTTGTGCAACAAGTGCCGCCGACAAACTACCAACAGGAAGGTCTTCGATGGCCTTCATATCGATTTGAGCAACCGCACCAGTTAGGTGAATTTTCTTTTGCTGACCATAACCCACCACTACTACTTCATCTAAAGACGACGTTTCACTATCTAAAATTACATTAACTATTTTGCGATCTGCTAAAGTTACTTCCTGTGTTTTATAACCAATTGAGCTAATCACTAGCGTTTCTTTTCCTGTAGGAGTGTTAATCGTAAAAGTACCATCCGCTTTAGTGGTTGTACCTAATTTACTGTTTTTAACACGAATGGTAACACCTGCTAATGGTGCTCCATCGCTGTCCTTCACAGTACCTGTTACGGTGTGGTCTGCATTATTTGTTTTAAGTGCTGTACCCATTTTAGGAATCGAAGCATTGGCAGCCTCCAAAAAAGGGGCTCCCGCAATAAACTGGGCTGCTAATAGCAAAGTACAGGTGAGTTTAGAGCCTCTACGTTTGCTTAATTGTGGTTGTAAATGAAATGTCATATTTTTCCTTACATTAAATTGAGTACTAAATAGTGTTTGTACGTTTTCGACTTTCGTTCGAGTTACTGATTTATCATTGTTTATTGTCCAGAGGTCTTGCTTGTTTCTTTTTTGGCCGATTCAGCTGCTTTTATCTTTTTTTCCCATTCTTGCCCTGCTTTTTTCATATCTACACCTTGAGCTGAAAGATAATTGTTGATTTTACCTTTGTATTTGCCAAACCAAGCATGCTTTTTCTCGGATGTTTCGGCATCCATGGCATGTTCTCTTGCTTCTGTCAAATACTCCAAAATTTGTCTCTTTTGGTCTTTGGTCAAATCAGGAAGCATTTCTTGGTAAGCTTTGTACGTGTTGGGTAGTACATTGTAGGTCATACCGTCTTTTACGGCTTCTACTTGCGTTTTGGATAATTCTTTCGAAAGTGCCTTTAAGTACTTTTCATGTAAGGTATTTTGCGCATTTTCTGTTTGTTGCTCAACCTTTTGTGTTTCAATAGCAAGTTGTTCTTTCGTCAAAGCACTCGTATTCTTCAAAGCTAAGATGCTACTCTTTTTTTGTTCATGAATGGTATTCAAATTACGATACTGATTTGCGATTAAGTCTCTTACTTTGCTTGCTTTCTTTTCCTTTTTGATTTCAAGCTTTTGTACAATCTTATCAGCTCTTTCTGTGATTACTTTTGTGTAGGTGCTCTCTTTATCTAAAGCTTCCTGCGAGTTTTGGGCATTCCCTAGCAATACAAATCCTAAAAGCAAATAGGTAATCGAGAGAATTTTGAATTGGAACATTACAAGGTATGTTTATCTGTGATTTTGGTAATTAAAAAATTTTAAGCTGTTATAAAATTTATATATGGTTGTAAATTCTTATCAATGATTACTTGGTATTTAGGGGTATTTCAAATTTTTTTCCTAAAAAAACACTCCATTTTTATCATAATATCATGGAATTATTTTTTGTTGAGATTATACCGTCAATTTTACTGCTAGTAAGTGTTAATATGACACATTGTTTGCTTATTGATAAGAAAAATATTTATGGTTAAGTGATTGTTTTTCAATTGTTTATAATATTTGTTCAGGCCAGACTATGCTAACATTCTACTTTTTTTATATTACATTAGCCATATAATTTGGTAATATTCTTTTATGCGTGTAATGTTGTGTAGTTTCGACGATTCAAATTTCACTATATAAAGTCCTATTTTTATGCATTTTTTTACCAACTTAGTGTACGATATTGTCATATAATAAATTGGAATCATCATATTTGAATATATTGTACAAAAATTTAGAGAGTAGAACGTTTTTTAGAGAAAGTTGAAATAAAAGAATAGTCCTATTTTTTGCTAATAATGAGTTATGAAACCACTTTTTCAAAAAGTTCCTGTTAAGCTGGAAAGCTCCTTTAGTGTACGTCATGATGTGCGTCCTAACTTTGGTGGTATTTGGCATTATCATCCCGAGCTGGAGTTACATTACATAATCAGAGGGGAGGGTGTTCGTTTTATTGGTGATAATATCAGCAACTTTTCGCATGGCGAGATTGTATTGGTCGGTGAAAACTTACCCCATACATGGCGCTGTAAAGAGGAGTATTTTTATCCTGATAATGACCTCGATGTTGAGGCCGTAGTTATACAATTTTTGCCTGATTGTTTAGGAAAATATTTGTTGGGTTTACCAGAAGCATATTTGCTCCCAAAATTGTATGAAAAGGCCAAAAGTGGTATGGTTATTATTGGCGAAACGCGTGAAAAACTGACCGAGCTAATGCTCAAAATAGCCCAAGCCAAAAACTTGGAGCGTATCTCTTTGCTTATTTCTATACTCCACCTCTTAGCCGAAAGTGATGATTTTGAGACTATTGCTGGTGGACAAGCTTTTTACCAATCAAACGAGTCGGATACGCTACGATTGAATAAGGTGTGTAATTATACTTTGATGAATTATAAAAAGGATATCACCCTCGAAGAAATTGCAGCGATTAGTAACTTGAGCGTCACTTCGTTTTGTCGTTACTTTAAGCTCATGACTAAAAAGACCTACTATGATTTTTTGATTGAAATCCGCATTTCGCACGCTTGTAGGGCTTTAGTGGAAGATAAGTTACCCACAGAGGTGATTTGTTTCGATTGTGGATTTAATAATGTATCAAATTTTTATAGACATTTCAAAAAAGTAATGGGTATCACTCCGCTGGAGTACAAGCGGAAATATCATAAGAAATAGCAGATGGCTTTCGGACTATTTCAGATTTGGGATTTCTGATTTCGGAAATAAAGCAAAATACCTTTGTCTTTCATAAAATATAGAAGATTATTCATCCGAAATAGACAGTTTTAGAATCCTTCGTGCAGCACTAACTCACAATTATTCAATCCTCATAGCCCAAAAAAAATCCCCCGCTAGTAAAACTATTGCGGGGGATTCCATCCCAAATTAATTAACAAACTATCTCCTGTAAAGGTATAGTATCTTGTAAGTCCTTGTATGCCAGATACAAAGCCTCAATATCGTTGGCGACTGAAGGGCTTATTTTCCCTACGTTACGTCGTGTAAAGGTCGAAATTGGAAAATTTCTTTTTTGTAAAAATAATTTAGAAACAGATGGGTAAACATGATGCATCACATCCATTTGTTTTACTAAAAAGTCCTGTACTTTTTGGATTTCCTCCGAAAGCTCCGCTTTGTTATAATTGTCACATAACCAAACTATTAGCTCTGGAAAATAATTGCCTTGGATACAGGATAATCCTGCACTTCCTGCTTTTAGTGAATCCACAGCATGAACCATATAAGCATCATAAAGTCCAAAATTTTGCCCTTCTGTAGCTTTGATTTTAGCCTTGATTTGCTCAAGATCCAAGCAGGTATCTTTATGATAAATAACTCTTCCTGTGCGACTTAGCCTCGACAATATATCCGCTGAAACCAATCGCTTGTAAGGCACAGGACATTCGTAAAGCCCTAGGGGAATGTTTTCAGTTAAGTCTAATAAAGGCATCATTTTGTCTTCAAAAACTTCGTCAGATTCCTGAATTTCAGCTATAGCATTAGCCAAAATAATCACAGCATCAGCGCCAGTATCATGTACTTTTTTGACAAAATCTGCTTGTTCTTGAATGCTTTTACCAAAACTTCCTGTGGCTACAACGGGTAATCCAGACGCACTTTTAATGGTCTGCTTGATTACTTGAAGTCGTTCATTTTCAGTGAGTTCAAACATTTCACTCGATAAACAATTGGCAAATAGCCCACTTGCTCCCGCCTCTACGTACAACTCGGTTAGTCGACCAAGACCTTCGAAATCTATTTCACCATTTTCATGGAATGGCGTTAACATTACTGGAATAAACCCTTTTTTGGTAGTAATCATAACTGTAGAGGAAGTGAAAAAGATAAGGTTTTGATTATGAGCTATTTTTAGACATTAACCGAGTAGCAATAACACCCGAAATAAATAGGGTAACTGTACCAATTACAATGCTCATATTTTTATGTAAATGACTTTTTAGTCCATCATATTCCGTTGGTAAAATGTCTGAAAATGTTATCCAACAAATGACTACCAACCCTATTAATGTGGCAATAATGGCCGCTTGATTGGTTGCTTTTTTACTAAATAATCCTAATAAAAATAGCCCTAACATACCTGCGGCAAATAGTCCTGATAGTTGCCACCAGATATCCAAAATACTTTTGACTCCAATCATTGCCATACCCGAAGCGAGTCCTAAAAAGCCAAAAATTACCGTTGACGTATGTAATATACGTAGCCTGTTTTTATCGCTTAAATTTTTGACAAAATACCGTTGGTAGATATCTATCGAAAACACCGTAGCTGAGGCATTCATACCAGAGCTAATGGTACTCATGGCAGCAGACAACAATGCCGAGATAATGAGTCCCATCAATCCTACTGGGATTTTGTGAACCATAAAATGTGGCATGACCTTATCCCCATAATCCTCTACTTTAAGTTGAGCCGCTTGAGCTATTAACTCAGAAGAACTCAGATTAGGAAATTTGGCTTTTACAACTTCTAATTTGAGCTGATTCAATAATTCAGGATGAACCTCATAGTAGGCATATAAACTTGAACCAATAATAAAAAAAAGTAAGGATGCTGGAATATACATCCAAACGCACATCCATAATGATTTTCTGGCTTCGCTTTCTGAGGTGGTGGTGTGATAGCGCTGAATATAATTTTGGTCCATACCAAAATTGTTGAGGTTTATCAAAAATCCATAAAACAAAACCACCCAAAAAGTTGAACTGGTAAAATCCCAATTCATGGAGCCTAGGCTAAATTTATTTTTTAAGTTACCTATTTCGATAACTTGTTTTGAGCCCTCAGGCATATCCTTTACGATGAGAAATAAAATCAATAAAGCACCAAAAGTTTTGATAAATGCCTGTGCTACTTCTGTCCAAATCACAGCCTCTATGCCTCCCAAGACGGTATATACGATGATACAAATACCCATCACCCACATAATCGTTTCCATCGAATAGCCAGTTAGTGCTTGTAAACTGAGTGCTATACCGAAAAAGATAGAACCCATTCGGGCTAGTTGTGTTAGTAAAAAGCACACTACAGCGTACGTTCTTGCCCATGCACCAAACCTTTTTTCGAGATTAGTATAGGCTGAAATTTCACCTGTTCCTCGATAAAATGGTATAAAATATTTGGAAGCTACCCAAGCCGCCAAAGGCATAGACAAACTAAATACAAAAGCATTCCAATTGTCTGAGTAAGCCTTGCCCGGAACACCCAAAAAAGTATTACTACTTAAAAAAGTGGCATAGATGGAGGCACCTATTGCCCAGCCCGGTATACTACCCGATGCCTTGGTAAATTGTTCTGCGTTTTGGTTCTTTTTCGAAAAATGGTATCCTACTGCTATCATTCCCAATAAATAGATGATAATCAGAGAGATATCCACAAGCGGTAAGCTTTGGTGGTTCATAGTGTATTGAGATTATTTTCATAAAGTTAAAAGGTCTCACTATGTCACTAACGCTCCACGCTTCTTTTTCTCAAACTTCCCTTGGAGGCTGATACAAAATTATAGTACTTTATCTAGTAAAATTTATAGTATTTTTATATTAAATTGTACAATATTATCATAAATACTATTGGATGTCCAAGGCGTCTAAGTGTAGTTCTCCAACTTGATCTAATTCTAGTACTACATGATATTTTCCTGCATTAATCATCGTACCTGTTGTGGTACTTACGTAGTTCCACTTGCCTGCTTTGGTTGGTACTAATGCAATCGTTTCTTTGCTCTTGATTATGGTGCCATCTACCAGACTAATGCTTAGTTTGCCATAGACAGTTTCCGAGCTAGGATTATGATATTTGATGGTTAATGAATACGTATCTGCGACTCCCGTAGAGATAGTCCATTGAATTGCATTTTGCCCTTTTTTGACAATACTCATACGTTCTTTGCCTAAGAAAGCCATTTTTTGAATCCCCTCTCCTATTCCTTTGGCTTCGGCAGCCTTGTAGGTTGTAGTAGTTTTTAAATCAAAAGGTGGTTGCAAACTACTTGCTGGCAAGGCAAAAACAAGTGCTTCTGCCTCAAACGTGTTGAAATCTAATCCCACTTCTGTGTTGGCTTGAACTCTTTTCTTAAAAACTCGATATACTTTTTGGGTACTTTGAATATAACTTTGGGTATTTTCAAATGCCTCTAAAGCCTTTGGTAAGGCCTTCGAAGAATCTATTCCGACATAAATATCTCCTATTTCATTCAGAGCAAGTTTGTACAATTTTTCATTTTTTTCAGAAAATAGATATTCTGCTCCGTATATTACGGCTGGCAAGCTCACATAGTTTTCTTGTGAATCCTTAAAAAGTGCTTTGCCTGTATCTAGCCAAGTTTTGATTGTTTTTGTTGATGTAATCAGGGTGTTTGAACTTGCGATAAATGTATTTTTCTTCTCAGTACTAGCAATAGCAATAGCCGAAATAATGGCTTGTCCCGAGGCTATTTGAGGGAAAGAAATGCTTAATTTTCCTCCTTTTACCTGAAAAGGGATAGTCTTTTTCAATACGGCATCATGCCCAGCTTCTTTCCATATATCCAAATTTTTGAGCACAGTTTTTCCATTAAATGCCACATCAAACAAACGCCAACCCGAATAGTCGTATCCCCCGCCTGTGCCATGCCAAGGCTCGATAAAATATAATTCTACCTCGTATTGACCATCAGGGAGTGCAAATTGATACGAAAGTTTATCTCGTCCATATCTAAAACTCTGAAACAGTTCATCGTCGGTGGTATTTTTAATTGGGTCAAATGTTCTCCTTTGACTTGCATAAGCTTTGGGAATACCTTCAAAATCATTTGCCCATGAAAGATATCCCCATTGATTTTGAGGTGTTTTTGCTTGGTCTGCCAGCCATAAGGATTTGTTTTTGTCTGTATAGGAATCGCCCCCACAATTGACACGATAGACGTAGTG
Organism: Flectobacillus sp.; assembly: GCF_049240685.1. NCBI lineage: Bacteria > Pseudomonadati > Bacteroidota > Cytophagia > Cytophagales > Flectobacillaceae > Flectobacillus > Flectobacillus sp. Next base: position 9,445 of record NZ_JBMLSD010000437.1, on the reverse strand, counting down.
CTTTTGTGGGCTATTGATTACAAGATTTTGTGTTTGTTGTTTTTGGGCAGACCAAGCAGGTGCTATTGGGAAATGATGCAATTGCACTATATCTTCTGCCACTTTTTTTCCATTTATGTAGCCTTTGGCAATTAGCACATCGTATTGAATCGTAACATTGTTCCAAGTAAATACGCTCTCTTTCCCTCTTTTTAGTTTTCCTAGAGAAACATTTAGGTCATTAAGTAATTCGACTTCCTCACAATTGGAGTAGACTTTTATCCCTGATTTTATGCCCGTTTGAGTCCAACGGTCTGGCCAAGTGTGAGAAACAATATAGACCATCGGCTGGGTTTTGGCTGGGGCATAAGTTGCTCTAAATAAATAGAATATATCGGCAGGCTCTTCCCAAGGCGTCAATAAACCCTTGTAATTTACGGGACCAATTCTGTCTAATTCGCGCAATGCTTCGCCACTTTGGACCCGTCCTGGGTTATCGTGAGACGTTAATAGCCAGAAGAAATGTCCAACAGAGTTTTGTTTGGCTGCTTCGGCTAAGCGAAGTTTTAGTTGCATTAGTTCTCCAATGGCTTCTTCGCTAAACGTACCTGCTACGGGTTTTTCTTGGTGTAAGTCTACCGTTCTCCAAGCGCCATATTCTCCTACAAGTACTTGTCTTTCAAGGTCTTCTGAGTATTTTGCTGGGTCACCACCATAAGTGCCTGTCCAGTTTTGAGGAACATCCCAGTCGGTGCCTTTGCCCCCGTTGCAGGTGGTTACCAAGCGCTGTGTAGAAGCTGTTGGGTCGAGTTCACGAATAATTTGGGTACATTCTTTGGCAAAATCTTCGGGAAGGGTACTTTCATTTTCGAGTCCCCAAAGTATAATGGAAGGACTGTTTCTGCGCTCTTTTATCCAGTCTTTTAAAAGTGTCTTAAAATTTTCTCGAAAAGCTGGCGTGTCATACCAAATATGTGCTGCCATTTGTGGCCACCATAGAATCCCATCTTTATCCCAATATTCTTGGTAGCGCAAATTATGTGGCTGATGTGCGTCACGAAAGGCGTTGAAGCCAGCCGCTTTTACCATGCCAACTCTAGTCTTGATTTGCTCTGGACTGAAAGCATGGCTATTGCCCAAAAGATGCTCGTATTCGGCTATGCCATTGATAAAGAATGGTTTATTGTTTACTAGTAATTGCTTTTGTCCGTTTGATTTTTTTAGCCATTTGATTGAACGAATACCATAGGCTGTTTTTTGAACATCGACAAGTTTACCTTTCTCATAGACTTTGGTTATTATCTGATACAAATAGGGCTGTTCTGGCGACCAAAGTTTAGGATTGGAAATACTAGGGAAGGCAATAGGAATATTCTGTGTAGTTTTTTCTGAAAGATAAATCGTGTTATTGTTGCTAAAAATCAGTTGATTATCTTGATTTCGTAATTCATGAACGACTTTGATCGCTGATTGTTTATTACTGAGATTTTGTATTTCGACAGAACCATATAGTTGTGCTTTTTGTGCAGATACGGTGGTATCATTCCAAATATGAATACCAAAAGGAGCGATGCGAATAGGCTCGGTAATCAATAAATGTACTGGGCGAAAAATCCCCATGGGTTGTGAGCCTTCAGAAAAACCTCGTTCGGTGCTGCATCCACCACAAACCCAAGGTAAATCTTGAATTTCCGCAGGATGGTCGGCACGAACTGCCAAAATATTTTCTTGATTATTGAGTAAAATATAGTTCGAGGCATCTAATTGAAAGGTGGTGCGGCCACCAGCGTGCGTTCCCAATAATTTACCATTGAGCCAAATAGTTGCATAAGATCCAACTCCTTCAAAATAAAGAAAATAGCGTTTGTTTTTATTAGTAGAGTTGACAGTAAAACTTTTCCTATACCATGCATAGCCATGTTTGTTGCCATGTGTCAAACGGCGGTAACCCTCATATTGGTCCCAGTTGTGCGGTACTTGTACAGATTTCCATGATTGGGTTGAAAATGTACTTTTTTCAAATCCATCATACGCATGAATGTTTGATTCATGAACGGTGGTTAGCCAGTTGTCATTGAGGGAAATATCTTGTCTTTGTGCTTTTGCAGAAAATAAGAATCCTAAAAAGAGTATCAAGATTGTACAATACCTTCTTCTGGTGAACATAGGTAAATATCGGTAAAATGAATTTTATCAGAATTATTGTACAAAAATAGGTAGGCAAAAGCGATGTTTTCGGTAAGATTTTTTCAAAGTATTGTACAAAATTAACACGAGATACCTTTGAGGAAATATCTCGTGTTGACAGGAACTTCTTGAAGTAAGTAATCAAGCAAAAAAAGATTTAAGTTATGTGTTTAGGGACAAGGCAACAGGCACAGAGTGTTAAAAATGTATTTAAAAACCACAGACCTGCATTTTTCCAAAGCCCATTTACCAGTTCAAGACTTAGTCTTGGACTCATTTTTAAAACAGTTTAAAACTGTTTTAAAAAAATCAGTGAAAAAGTCGATATTCCTGTATCAGACTTTCTCATTTTGTCCAGTAATCAGACTGTTAACTAACAACGTTTCCCTACTTATTGACTAGAAAAGTTTAAAATTTGATGAGGTAGGGCTTATTAGACTGTAGCTTGAGGGTATGTACCACCTGATTAATTCTTATTTTGCAGGTAGTAGTCTCTCTACTTGTCATACTCAATTCTGTGATTTTGCCATTTTTCCAAGCATAGCTCAAGATATACCCTCCCCTAGCCTGAATTCCTTTTACCTTACCCTCTGACCAATCTTTTGGTAAAGCAGGTAATAACTCAATAATATCTGTTTGACTTTGGATAAGCATTTCGGCAATACCCGCCGCACCTCCAAAATTGCCATCTATTTGGAATGGCGGATGGGCATCGAATAGGTTTAGGTATGAACCGCCTGCACTTGTGGCAGGTCTGAGCAACATTTTGACTAATTGTAATGCGTGCTCGCCCTCATGAAATCTTGCCCAGAAATTAATTTTCCAAGCCAAACTCCAGCCAGTACCTTCGTCGCCACGATAAATAAGTGATTGTCGAGCGGCTTTCATCATCGTCGAATCGATGTCCCAGCCAATATCATGCCCTGGGTGAACGCCCCAAAGATGCGATACATGTCGGTGATTATTTTTGTGGTCATCCAAATCTTGTAACCATTCCTGCAATTGTCCATGCTTACCAATTTGATTTGGCGCAATCTGCTTGTATTGTTGATTAAGCGTGTCTGCAAAGGCTTTATCTATTCCTAAAACCTGAGAAGCTTTAATGGTATTTTTATATAATTCTCTGATAATCTGATGATCCATTGTCGGTCCAGCTACTAGTCCACCTTGTTCTGGTGAATTAGAAGGCGTACTGATAAGCCAACCTGTTTTAGGATCTTTTACCAAAAAATCCACAAAAAATTCTGAAGCTGATTTCATGATAGGATAAGCCGTTTTTCGTAAAAACTCTTTATCCTGTGTGTACTGATAATGTTCCCACAAATGCTGACTTAGCCAACCAGCACCACTCACCCAAATACCATGGTTTGAGGCGTTGATTGGGGCTGTTCCTCGCCACAAATCCGTATTGTGATGAACTACCCAACCACGGGCATTATAGTAATTTTTTGCCGTAATTTTACCAGTTTTATACAAATCTGTAATCATTTGTATAAGAGGCTGTTGTGTAGGAATAAGGTTCAAAACTCCCGCTGGCCAATAGTTCATTTCGGCATTGATATTGGTGGTGTACTTGCTTCCCCAAGGTGGGGCCAACAAATCATTCCAAATACCCTGTAAATTAGAGGGTTGTGTATTGGGAAGAGAGGCTGAAATCAACAAATAGCGTCCATATTGAACATACAATGCGGCAAATGAAGGATCATTTTCTTTACCAAAATTTGCTAAACGAACATCCGTAGGTAGATGACTTTTGGAATCCTGACCTAACTCGATGGCAAAACGTTTGTAATATTTTTGATATTCTGATAAATGCGCCTTTCGAATTTGCTCGTAAGATATTCCTTTTAGTTTGCTAAAAACTTCCTCACAACGCTTTTGAGGGTTTCCCGAAATATTTTGATAATTGACAAAATTAGTAGCGGCGGTCAGGTAAAAAATTACTTCATCGGCTCCTTTAATCTCGATTTTCCCAGCATTCTCTTCTAAAGAGCCATTTTTTTGTTGGATTTGTAAATAGGCTTTTCCAAACAATCCGCCATTTCGAACTTTTACCGACAACTCCCACGTATTATTTCCGAGAGATTTAAAGCTATAATTTTTGTGTGGACTTGTTAAAAAACTCTCTAAGTTGATTTGATGAGTTTTATTGGCTGTCAAACGAATGGCCAATACTTGATGAGGCTGACTAACAAAGTATTCTCTTTTGAAAACAACATTATCAACCGTATATTCTGTTTGAGATTCGGCAGTTGCTAAATTAAGAGAGCGACGATATTTTTGATATTCTTTTCCATGCAGAAAATTGATATACAAATCGCCAAATGGTTGGTAATCAGCTTGATATTTGCCTACTGCTGGCGTTTCATCGCTTTGGATAAAGTATTTCCATTGACCATTCAACGAGATTTTTTTATCCTCCTGACCCACAGGATATAAGCCAATATGACGAGAGGTATCTTTGTAGCCTGCAATACCTCCTTTATCGGAAAAGTTCAATACTTGTATCGCTATTAAGTTTTTTCCTACGTGTAAAGTATTGGCAGGAATTTGATATTTACGCCCTTCAGTATGCTGTGAACTACCAATCAATTTTCCATTGATATAGGTATAGTCATAATCTCGGATGCGATTCAAATCTAATACGAGCGTTTGGTTTTCCCAACCTGCTGGAATATCAATGGTTGTTCTGAACCAAACAGCTCCGTCTAAGCCTTCATATCCAACAGCTTCCCAGCCTTCATAGGATGGTACGGTCATGGTTTTCCAAGATGAGTCATCAAAGTTTATTTGTGAAGGATTTCCAGATATTCCTTTCAAAGCCAACATATCTGCAATCCAAATTTCTCGTTTGCCTTCATGGCTTTTGAGCCCCATAAATTGCTTTTCGGCTAATGCCTCAGCTTCTTTTTGTTTTCCTTCTTGCAATAACTGACGAATTTGCCCCAAATATTGATAGGCATCTTTTCGATTATACTCACGAGGTTCTCCTGTCCAAAGCGTTTCTTCATTGAATTGAATATGTTCTTGGGAAGGATTTCCAAAAACCATTGCACCAATGCGTCCATTTCCCAATGGTAAAGCATCCGTCCATTTCTGGGCTGGTTTATCATACCATAGTTGATAATTTTGAGCACTAAGAATATGGGTAAAAATTAAACCCAAAAGCACGAAAGATAGCTTTTTCATAAGCTTTAAGTTTAGAGAATTGATTATAGTATTACTTTTTCTTTCTATCCTCAAACCAACCTTTTAGTAATAAATTTTTATCACAGTTAGGTGCTGGAAAAAATAAACTAGCCACATATCCTACCACAATCACAATCAGGTGACTGTATACCCCCAACATAAGTTTATGGTGTGGGAAATTATACGCTCCTAGGTCTAATAATAGCGATTTTTGGTCGCCTAATCCGATTTGAGTTGATGTCAAAAAAGCATAGGCAGTAAAAAGAATACAGACAAAAATACCAATATTTACGCCTTGTGTATTGGCACGACTGCTGAGCAAGCCCAACAAGAAAATACCAACAATACCTCCTGAGAATATGGCATACAATGTGAATACAATTCCAAGTACTCCTTCGCTACCAGTGCTTAAGTACAGCGCACCGATAAGTAGGGTGATTACTCCTGAAAGAACAACAATCCATTTACTGGCTTTCAGATAACTTTCATCGCTTTGGTTGGGACGCAATACTTTGTAATAATCTTCTACGCCTACTGCAGCCAATGAATTGAGGTCGGCACTTAAGCTACAAATCGCCGCCGATATTAAAGCAGAAAGTATAAAACCTACTACACCAGTTGGTAATTGGGTCATCATGAAGTATGGAAAAACGGCATCGGCTTGTATCTTTTCAGGAAGTGGATTTTGTTGGTAAAATACAAAAAGTAGCGTTCCGATAAACATAAACATCATCCAAACAGGTACGGTTAAGAAAATACCCATAAGTGAGGCTCTGATAGCTTGACGGTCTGTTTTGGCGGTTAAATATCGCTGAACAACAGTTTGGTCTGTTCCATATTTTTGGATAGCATAAAAACTACCATTGATGACCATCACGATAAAAGTCAATTTGCTTAAATCTAACTCATAAGGGCCAAAGCCTGTATGACCTTTGCTAGAGGCGATTTGCCATGCCTCCGAAAAACCGCCTTTGATAGAATATAATAAAACTACCAAACAGGTAATACCACTAGCCAGCAACATAAAACCTTGGAATACATCGAGCCAAATAACGGCCTCGATACCACCTTTAAGATTGACCAAAATGATAATTCCCCCAATCACCAACATGATTAACAAAGGCGATTGTCCAGTAAGATTACCCAATGCAATTGCCATCAGGAATAATACCGTTCCCATACCCGAAAATTGACGGAGAATAAAAGAAGAAGAGCTATAATAGCGAGCAAAGCGCCCAAAACGTTTTTCGAAGTATTCGTAGGTACTGAGTCCTATGACTTTTCTGAAAATAGGTACAATAAACCATATCGTTCCCAACAAAACAATGGGCACCATTAAGCCTTGTACCAATAAAATCCAGTTGGAAGAATAGCCTTCGCCGGGGTATCCCAAAAAAGTTACACTACTGATAAGTGTGGCCAACAAGGACATGCCAATGGCCCAAGAAGGTACTTTACCTTTAGCAAGAAAATAATTTTGAGTTGTTTTTTGTTTGTTGGCGAAAATAAAACCGAAGTATAACGTCAATACTAAAAAAAACAAAATAATGCCATAGTCAATGGCATGTAATGTATGGTTCATTGGTTGGTGGTAATGTTTTCTACAGTTGAGCATACGTCACGGCTTGTGGCCATGCGTAACTTCCTGGTTTGAGTGTTAAATAGGTACTCGGACGTTCGAGGCTTTGCATACGAATTACCCCTTGAGCAAATTCTTCGGTAGGAAGAAAGTTTTGTAAAGGAATTTCTGCCAAAATAGCGGCTGACGTAGCACCTCCTTCGATGAGTATTTCTGCTAAATGCACTTGATTCAATACTTTTTTGACAACTTTAGCCATTAATTTAGCCAATTCAGCGGGTGTTATTTTGGTCGTATCCAACTGTTTTTCAATAGCAATAATGACTACCTGATGTTGACCAAAGCATTGAATGATTTCGCTTGCCCAACGATTTAACGATTGGTTAAATTCTTCTGAGTCAATGGGCTGTCTGACTAATTCATGAGGTAAATAGCAAACACCTCCCGTATGACTGGCATGGTTTTGTATTTTTTCTACACTATCACTAAAAGTCGTTCCACTGACGTACAGACAATTATTGACTGTTTGTTGATGAGAAAAGATTTTTTCCACAGGATTATACCCTAAATTTGACAAAATTGAGGCAAAGAACTCCGCTCCGCCGACCAATAGGTCAATTTTTGCCCATTGTGATGCCCATTTTGTCAAATCTTCTTTCTGTGCAACTTCAGCGATTATTATTCCTTGTAATGGTAAAATTGGTTGTGCCAATACGCGAACTTGATCAGTAGGTTTGGCACGAAGCATATTAATTACCTCGCTATCCTGAATCGGAAATTCAGGGTCATGAGCAAAAGCGGTTTCATGCGCTAATTTATCACCTACATAATATTTCCCATCCTGTATTCTTCGCCCCATGGATGGATTTGTAGGAATAATTAGACAATTTTTTTTACTAAAAACCTGTTGAATCGCCTTAATTTCAGCCAAAACATGACCGCGTAGGACAGAATCAATCTTTTTATAAATCAAACTTGGCTTATACTGTTGACTGCTTTTAATCAGATACTCAACTTTGGCAACCGCTTGATTTTCAGTTAGAGAACGTGTATCTGCCGAAATGACCAATAAATCCTCTGTTACTTCTTGAATAATTTCTGTACAAACTCTTACCTTGAGCCCATATCTCAATCCAATTCCAGCTATTTCGGCAGCACCAGTGAGGTCGTCAGCAATGACAAGAATCATAATTAGAAAATTAGAATTGTACGAAGGATTTCTTACTATTTCAGATTTAGGATTTCGGAAAAAAAGTAAAATACCTTTATTTTTTACTTTACTTCCGAAATAGATAGTTCTTACAATCTTTCGTACAATAAATACTATTAGAAAATGAATAAAAGTGGTAAATGGACTGAGGAAAGAACTTTGTGCCTTTGTCCCTTATTTATTACCTATTCTTACTCAATTGAATAGCACTTTCGATAGCCAAAGTCATAGCGTCAGGACTGGCGATGCCTTTTCCTGCAATTTCAAAAGCCGTTCCATGGTCTACCGATGTACGGATAATGGGTAAACCTAGCGTAATGTTTACGCCTTTTACGCTATCCATTTGACCTTTTTCGGCATTCCATCTAAAACCAGTAAGTTTGAAAGGAATATGTCCTTGGTCGTGGTACATCGCTACTACCCCACCATAATAACCAGTTGCAGCTTTGGCAAACAAGGTATCTGGCGGAACAGGTCCTTCTACTTCGTATCCTAAACTCAAAGCTTCTTCTACTGCTGGGGCAATGTCTTCAGCTTCTTCTGTACCGAACAGACCTGAGTCGCCCGCATGCGGATTTAGCCCTGCAATACCAATACGCATATTGGTTTCGCCCAAACGTTTCATGCCTGTATGTAGCAATTCTGTTACTTGTAGAATACGTTCTTTTTTTACTAAATCACAAGCTTGGCGCAAGGATACGTGCGTGGATACGTGGATTACTTTTAGTTTATCCTCTACCAAAAGCATGGCATATTTTTTTGTATTGGTGTAATGCGCATAAATTTCGGTATGTCCCGCAAAGTGATGACCTGCCTCGTTGATAGACTTTTTGTTGATAGGACCAGTTACGGTTGCGTCAATTTCATTGGCCAAGGCTAGTTCAATAACCGTTTTTACCGCTTGAAAAGAGGCCTCTCCGCACATGGCTGATATTTCGCCAAAGCGCAAAGTTTCCATATCCACATTGTCCAAGTCATAAACATCAATTTGTCCAAATTGGAACTGCGCCTCTTTTACTGATTTAATAGGATTAATCGTAGCTTCGAGACCTAATAAATTGATGATATGACTAAAAACATTGGCGCTACCTACCAACAATGGGCGACAAGTTTGATAAATACTCTGATCTAATAAGGCTTTTATAGCGATTTCGGGGCCAATACTGGCTGGATCCCCCATGGTGATTCCGATAATTGGTAATGCTGACATAAGTACTAATGCAGAATTTTTAATGTTGAATTGTGATTTAAGTTAGTACACCAGATAAAGTTTAAGATTGTGCTTTAAGCTTTCAGGTATC
>NZ_JBMLSD010000436.1:0-13689 GCF_049240685.1 Flectobacillus sp. | reverse complement strand
CTCAATCGCTAAATTAGGGATGACTCATGTTTATCTTTTCTAATTTTACTAGTCTACTTTAAAAAATCTGTATTCAAGCGTGCAACTGTCCCTTTCCCTCCAACGACCCAAACACTATTACCAACGGTACTAATTGCATGAAATGGCGTCTTATCTATCATATTCCAGCTTTTTCCAAAGTCTTTCGAATAGCTTGTGCCTGATGGACCAACCGCAATAAGGATTCTCTTTTGCCATACACCGACTCCTTCTTTCAGGCCAGCAGGATTGGTATTAGCCTCCAGCTGCCACGTTTTTCCAGCATCAGCAGTGACCAATACATTGGGTAAGTCTTTATCAACCTCCAGATAGTCGCCACCTACAGCCACCCCATGCTGGTTATCCCAAAATTTCATTCCAAACAAACCTGATGCTTTACCTGCAGGCACAGGAGTATCGATAGCCTCCCATGTTTGCCCTTGGTTTAAAGTTCTAAATACGCGTGCCGACTCAGCTCCTCCTGTACATATATATGCCTGTTTTTTACCTACAGTAATCATACTAGTCCCAGAAGCTGCAAATGCTGCCTCTGTGCCTTTATTGGCTGGTAAAGTGATCGGGACAAGTCTTTCCCATGTTTTACCTGCGTCTTTAGTTTTGAGTAAAAACCAGCGTCCTTCTACAGGATCAGAGAAAACTAAACCTGTTTTTTTATCCCAGAAATCAATACCATCAAAGAAAACACCCTTTTCCTCTGTTTGAAATACCAAACTCCACGTTTTTCCAGCATCATTGGTACGATAAATTTTGGCAGCACCCTCAGATGCTTCCCCTGCACTCACAATGATTGCCTCTTTGTCATTAAAGGCATAGATATCTCTAAAGTCTAATTTCTCTGCACCAGAAACGTTGAGCACTTGCCAATTTTGCCCGCCATCTATCGTTCTCAACACCGTTCCTTTGCTACCGCTAATCCAGACGATACTTTCTGAAACAGCATGCACTGTTCTAAAGCTTGCTGTGGTATTAATCTTTTGGTGAATCCATTGTGCCTTGGATGACGAAGTCAAAATAGAAAGTAGTAAGCAAAGAAAGAATATATTTCTCATAGGGTTTGTTGAATATTGAAGGTTTATGTAAAAATAAAAGCCCCATCATTGGAGCAATGATGGGGCTTTGGGCAATATATTTTTATTATCTATTGATGATAATACGTTTTGTTAATTCAAATCCATCAGCTTGGAATCTAAACAAGTAAGACCCTTCAGGCTGATTTCTCAAGTCAACCACCACTTTACCCGTGATAGTAGGAATTGAGCCTGTGTAAATCAAACGGCCAATCATGTCATAGATTGAGAAACTTACTTTGTTATAATTCTCTAGAGTTTCTACAGTAACTAGACCATTACTTGGGTTTGGATAAATTGCTAAACCTTTCAACTCTGGCTCTTCTTTAAATGTGTAAGCCTTAGAATAATCAGTATAACAAACTAAAGTATTTAACGGAGCAGGTACAGCATAAACTACTTTTCTACGAGCAGAGTAATCGCCATAACGATTAGCTTTGATGCTTTCTTCCACAAAAGTCAACACTTCAGAACCATATTTCCACTGATAATCTGTACCATCTGGGAAATTAGTAGCTTTCAAGGTAAATGCACCATCTTTGACGATACTAGCAGCAGAAGCACTAGGGCTTTCTTTAACAGTAACCGTAATTACATTCGAACGAGCGGATACACAACCATTAGCATCTTTTGCCGTTGCAGAATACTGTCCTGACAATTTTACTGCATCCAAAACTTTGCTAACCAAACCTGTATTCCAAGTTACCTCATTTGAGCTAGATGCTGTTAATCTTACGCTATTTTCTTTAGTATAATCTGTAACATCTCTTGAGCAGAAAGTAACTGCCCCTTCGGCTGTAACTACTGGCGCAGCTGGTAAAGGCAATACCGTAATTGAAGTAGTATCAGAAAGAGGTGACACACAACCACGAGGGTCTATTACTCTTACTGCAGCTTTAGTGGTAACTTTAATTGTGATTGAACGAGTAGTGTCATTAGTAGTCCATCTGTATCTAGTTGTTTCACCCGAAGCTAGCACTGATGATTCAAGAACGATACTTCTATCGGCACAAATTTTCACAGCTCCATCACCTTTTACCGTAACAGTCGGTTTGGCAGGCAATGCATAAACAGTTACACGGATAGCGTCCGATGTTGGCGACAAACAGTTATTTGTATCACGAACAGCCACAGTGTAAGAACCAGCCTTAGTTACTTTTATAGCTTTAGTTGTTTCACCTGAGCTCCAAGTGTATTTACTTTGAGTAGATGAAGTCAAGTTTACACTAAATCCATCGCAGAATGCGAGTGGGCCATCCGAAGATATTGTTGGTTTTGCAGGTAATGCATATACCTTCACAATCGTGGTATCAGAAGTTGGAGACACACAACCACTTGTATCAATTACCTGAACTGCATACTTCCCTACCGCATTGATACCTCTAATACTAGCAGTAGTTGCGCCAGTATTCCATTTGTATTGAAACCCTAAACTTGAAGTCAATGTCAAAGTATCTCCGCTACAGATTCCAGCATTTTTCTTAGAAGCAGTAATTACTGGCTTAGCTGGAACTGTCAAAGCTTTTAGATTGATTGGGTTCGACAACTTAGATACACAACCCTGACGGTTTTCTACAGTTTGAACTTGAATTTTTGCTGTCTTGCTAAATTTGATAGAGCTTTTGTTGCCCAACGAATCTTGGTAGACACCGTTTACATACCATTTATAATCTTTTACGTGTGTTGCACTATCAGATTTCAACGAAACCACTTTGCCTTGACAGAACAAAGAATCACCTGTAATGACAGGTTGTTTTTGAATTTCGATAAACAACACAAAAACATAATTGCTTGAGAATTGTGTACCAGCAGGAGTTGGGCAATTTCGGGAGATTGCTCTTACCGAATAGTTACCTGTAAGGTCAACTTCGATTTGGGAAGAACCTTGACCTTGCGTATTTCCAGAAGTAACACCAGTAGCGCCATCTCTGTCCCATACATAATCGTAGCTAGGATCTGTTACAGTAGATGCTATTCGAACAGGTTCTTTGGCTTGACCTTGGCAAGTTTCATAATAGCTAAAACTACCTGTATTCACAGAATAAACTTGAGGGCGTGGTGGGATTCTAGCGTAAATAACATTTGCTGGAGCAGAAGGAAGACTATACACTGAAGCCTCTTCACATTTTGCATAAAAACTTGCATTCTGAGTTAGACGTCTTTCCAAGTAGGCGCCTGTACCTATTTCAGCATTGTCTGAACTATTGTACCAGTGAATAGTACCAGAGTTACAATTCTCAGCAATCAAGCCTACATAGAGACCTTCATCACTAGGGCCATTTTCGTAGCCACATTTGAGAACTTTGTAAGTTGCATAAGGAGCAACAGGCGCTGCTTCCACTGATGCTTTTGGCTTCTTATTGGACAAGACTCCGCCTTCTGTCAATGGCTTAGCCCATGAGGTCACAGAACCTACCACTAATAATGCTAAAGCTAAAAAACTGTTGCGAGTAAGGGTGCTCATAAGTTAACAAGTATTTAAGAAACGATATTAGGTTAAGATTACTCATTTACTTGCGAATTGAATCCAAATGAGTAGTGTTTGAATATTCGCAAAAGTTGCCATTAAATACTAAAACACTAAGTAAATTTAAGGGATGAACGATGATATACCATAGAAAAAGGGATAAACTTTTTAAACGGCATAATGGCTATTTTCTTCTTTTTCAAGAAGTTTCTCCTCAAACTCAGTCTCTACTTTTAGTAACTTTAATTGACCACTTCTAGGGCAAAAAAAAGTATCTCAACCCTTTACACAATGCTTTTAAGTTGATTATGAAATATTTAAGAATTTATTGAAATTATAATCGGCTTCTCTTTAATAATTTTAACAAGCACTTAGGCGTGGTGATATAGATTGGTTTTCGAAATATATCGAATTTTCAACAAACATATAAGAAATTATCAACAATTAATAGTTTAATTTTTCGTTTGACACCTTTTCCTTTACAAAAAATGACTCATATCATTCTGCCAACTTCTTTATATTACTTAATTCTGCTTAAGTTGGTACGCAAAACAAAATTCAAGTTTTGTGCATCAGGCTTTCAGGTATCAGCTTTCGGCGGTGGGCTTTGGAAAAAAGCATAGCTGTGGTTAATAAAAACATTTTAACACTCTGTGCCTTGTGCCTGTTGCCTTGTCCCTAAACTTATAACTTAAATCTAATTTTGTTCATTTACTTACGTTAATTTATTCTCATAAGGTTTGGTTTTTGTCGCTGTTAATTAAAATTGTTTTGTATCTTTGAAAAAACATTAACCATTTAATATTTTTTATAAATATTTCAAGTAGAAATACTTAATACTTTAAGACTATGAAAATTAAAAAACTCCCTGTGGCTTCGCAGGCTTTTGAATATCCGTTGCTTATAAAAAGTATTTTAGCCTATTCTACCAAGCTTGAACCAAACCGAGAGATTGTTTATCGAGACCTTGTCCGTTATAATTATATTACACTCAACCAACGAGTAGCTCAGCTTGCTAATGTGTTTTCTTCTATTGGCATTGATGGTGGTCAAACTGTCGCAGTATTAGATTATGATTCTCATCGTTACTTAGAATGTTTTTTTGGCGTTCCGATGACTGGGAATATTTTACACACCATCAACTGGAGATTATCAGCTGCTCAAATATTATACACAATTAATCATGCAGAGGATGCTATCATCATCTGTCATTTAGACTTTTTGCCTTTGCTAGAATCGCTCGCAAGCGAACTTTCGACAGTCAAGGGTATTATTGTTTGTACGGATGGGCAATTGTTACCGCAAAGTGATAAATTAGTGATTTTAGGAGAATACGAAGCTCTCTTGACTCAGGCCTCAAACGAATTTTTATTTGAAGATTTTGATGAGAATGCTGTTGCTACAACCTTTTATACTACTGGTACAACTGGTAATCCTAAAGGTGTATTCTTTACACACCGTCAGCTTGTGCTACATACTTTAGCCTTATGCTTTACTTTCGGAACTGTTGATGGTACTTGCAGATTTAAGAGTTCTGATGTGTATATGCCCCTAACTCCAATGTTTCACGTACATGCATGGGGATTTCCGTATGTGGCTACTATGGCTGGAGCCAAGCAAGTATATGTTGGAAAATTTGAGCCAGAGATTGTCTTAAAATGTTTTATCAAGGAGCAACCCACCTTCTCGCATTGTGTGCCGACGATTCTGCAAATGTTTGTAAACCATCCAGCTACACAGCAAATCGACTTATCTAAATGGAAAGTTGTAATTGGCGGGTCTGCTTTACCCAAGGCTTTGGCAAAAGCTGCACTTTTGCGTGGGGTAGATGTCATAACAGGATATGGAATGTCCGAAACTTGCCCAATTTTGTCTACGGTTTACCTAAATGCTACCGATAAGGCTAATCCTGATTTAGATTTTCAAGTAGACGCTCGCACACGTACAGGTACTCCATCTGTATTTGTTGATTTAAGACTCATAGATGCCGAAGGACGAGCTGTTGAAGCAAATGGCGAAGATATTGGAGAAATTACAGTACGAACGCCTTGGCTCACACAAGGGTATTTTAAAGATACCGAAAAATCAGAGGAACTTTGGAAAGACGGCTGGTTACATACTGGAGATGTGGCTGCTCTCGACCAAAACTATTCTCTCAAAATCAGTGATCGAATCAAAGATGTGATCAAATCTGGTGGAGAATGGGTAAGTTCGATTGAGCTCGAAAATATGATTGGCACACTTGAGGCTGTTCAAGAGGTAGCTGTGGTAGGCATTCCAGACGAAAAATGGGGCGAAAGACCTTATGCACTCATTGTGCTCAAAGAAGGGGAAAATCTTAGTAAAGACGAACTAAAAGTACACATGAAGCAATTTGTTGATGCGGGTAAAATAACTCCTTGGACGATTCCTGACGCAATTAATTTTACGACCATGATTCCTAAGACCTCTGTTGGCAAAATCGACAAAAAAGCTATACGTGCTACGGTAGATACGATTGTGTCCTAAATTGGTTCAAAAAATGTTTTATATAAATGCTTGATTACATAAACCTTGTTGGGATTCTCGACAAGGTTTTTTGTTTGTTTTAAGGCAGAATTCAAACAATTTTATAGAACTTCGCTTTACCAAAAAGACAATCACTCCAAAATTATGGCACAAAACGACTTATTCCCTATTTTCTTAAAACTAAATACCTTAGATGTTCTATTGGTAGGAGCTGGTAATGTAGGGCTTGAAAAAATATCGGCAATGTTACAAAATAGCCCCGAAGCACGAATCACCGTAGTTGCCCCGATGATACTAGATAGCTTTAGAGAGTTTATTAGTAATTACCAGCAAGTCCAGATTATTGAAAGAGGTTTTGAAGAACATGACCTAAATGAAAAGGATTTAGTAATTCTAGCAACCGACAATCCTCAACTTCATGCCGAAATTAAGGCTATCACAAAACAAAAAAGAATCTTGTGCAATGTGGCAGATACACCACATTTATGCGATTTTTATCTAGGTTCTATTGTTCAAAAAGGTGATTTAAAGATAGCCATATCCACAAACGGCAAGTCGCCAACAATGGCCAAACGCATCAGGGAGTTTTTGGATGATATTATTCCAGACAATATTCAAAATCTCCTCGACAATCTTCGTGAAATAAGAAAATCGATTCAAGGAGATTTTCAGGAAAAAATCAGGGTACTCAACGAGATAACCGCCTCAATAGTTGAGAAGAATAAATAGTTTTAGAGAAAATCAAAATAACGCATAAAATCGTCTTTATAATTACGCCCTAGAGGAATTGTGTATTTTCCCATAGTGATTTCATGGTCATTGAAAGATTCTATTTGATCAATATTGATGGCAAAAGAACGGTGAGTTCGTACCAATTTATCAAAATTAATGCGTTCCAAAACCCCATTTAAAGTCAAACGTAAAGTAAATTTTTTTGAACTTGTAATAATATGCACATAGTTGTTATCGGACTCCAAGTACAAAATTTCGCTAAGTTTGACTTTATTAAACTGATAACTTTGTTTAATAAAAATGAAATTATCGATTTGTAAAATCGATTCTCGGGTAGCACTAGGTTCTTTTGAAACGGGATTCAACACCTTCATATTAGACAATTCTTCTTTGGCTTTAGCAAAATTATGAATAGCCAAATCAATAGAAATCCTTAGAGCAACATCGTTAATAGGTTTTGTAAGATAGGCTGAAGGGGAGGTTTCTTTGGCGCGCTCAAGGGTTTCCTCATCCGTTTGACCCGATAAATAAACAATTGGTACTGACTTTATCTGTTTTAAGTGTTGGGCAGTAATTATGCCGTCCCAGCTACCTTTCAGTTGAATATCGAGTAAAACCAAATCCACTTCATTGGCTTTGAACAAAGCTAGCGCATCTTTGCCGTTATCAGCAACCTCCAACACATCATATCCCTCAGCCTCAAGTCGAGCAACGAGATCCATGCCTACAATAGCTTCATCCTCTACGATTAAAATGGTCATAATTCTTAGTTTCTATAACTTTGGTATGTTTAGCAGGTAACAAATTTGACGGCATTTCTTGATAAAACAAAAGCCGTTCAATAAATCCTATTGAACGGCTTCGAACTAATATTTATTGTATGACTACAAGTAGTTGTTTACATCTAAAGAGTTAAGATCTTCGAATGCCAATTTCAAACGGCTAACGAAAGTTTCTTCACCTTTACGTAACCAAACGCGTGGGTCATAGTATTTTTTGTTTGGAGAATCTTCCCCTTCAGGGTTACCGATTTGTCCTTGCAAATAACCTTCTTTTGCTTTGTAGTATCCTAAAATACCTTCCCAGAATGCCCATTGCAAGTCTGTATCGATATTCATTTTGATAGCACCGTAAGAAATAGCTTCACGGATTTCTTCGCGAGACGAACCAGAACCACCGTGGAATACGAAGTTGATTGGCTTCTCAGCTTCCAAACCGTATTTCTCTTTGATAAAATCTTGAGAATTTTTCAAGATAACTGGTTGCAACTTCACGTTACCTGGCTTGTATACACCATGTACGTTACCAAATGCAGCAGCGATAGTGAAACGGTGAGAAATTTTGCTCAATTCTTCATAAGCATACGCTACTTCAGAAGGCTGGGTATATAATTTAGATGAATCAACGTCTGAGTTGTCAACGCCATCTTCTTCGCCACCAGTTACACCCAACTCAATTTCAAGAGTCATGCCTAACTTAGCCATTCTTTCAAGATATTTTGCACAGATTTCGATGTTTTCGTGCAAAGGCTCTTCAGAAAGGTCAATCATGTGTGAAGAGAAAAGTGGCTTACCATATTGTGCATAGAATTTTTCACCTGCATCCAAAAGACCGTCTAACCAAGGCAACAATTTTTTTGCACAGTGGTCTGTGTGTAAGATTACTTGCACGCCATACGCTTCGGCCAATTGGTGTACGTGATGAGCTCCAGAGATTGCACCTGCAATAGATGCTTCTTGTTTGCCATTTGGTAAAGATTTACCAGCATAGAACTGAGCACCACCATTTGAGAACTGAATGATTACTGGAGAATTAACAGCTTTTGCAGCTTCTAATACACCATTAACAGTGTCTGTACCTGTTACGTTAACAGCGGGTAATGCAAATTGATGTTTTTTGGCAACTTCGAAGAGTTCTTGCACTGCATCTCCATGCAATACACCTTTTTGAGTAGCTAAACTTGACATAGTGAAATTTTTTCTTGTTAAAAACGTACTCTACCTAATTTTTCAATTAAATAGTAGTCAAAATTAATAATTTATCCTTGCTTTTTGATAAAAACACAAAATATAATTTGGCAACAAAGGCTAATTGCATCTTTTGATAATATAGATATCTGTATTTTTAGAAACTCCTCTTCTTCTTTTACAGAAAAAACCTAATCTACTGTATCTCAGCACACAAATAGCTCAAAACAAAGCCATTCCTTTGAACCTCTTCATAACAAGTGCTCTATCATCTGGGGAAGATTTAGGACTTAATCTTCTTGAGATTATTTCACAAAAATACGAATCTATTTGGCATTATAATCGTTAAAATAACATTGATATTGAATTGGCCTGATACATTCCAATAATAGCTTCTTGAAGATTTATGGTCGGAATGTCTGGAAGGTATCAAGCAATAACCAAGTTTATTAGTAGGATATTCGTTAGTCTAGGCGCAATTACCTAATTTTGTCTCATAATTTCTCAATGATTAATAGACGTTTACCAAACGTTCAGCGTACATGTTACCAAAAGACTTTTTAGAGGCATTAAGCCAAAAACATACCAAGTCCAATACCTTCCCTTCTACGTCGGCGGTCAAAGAGTTGTTTACTGATATCATGCTCACGCTTTTTCCAGAGCAAACCCAAAGACACTATGGCTGTTTGGATGAGCTTCAAGAGGCTTTTGACCAAATCGAGCTAAGACTCACACGTCTATTGCGCTCTATGCAGATGCATCTCGATGAAGATGCCCGCGTTTTGGCGACCAACTATATTCAAAAGCTCCCCGAAATTTACAGAGTTCTATTGACTGATGTTCAAGCAACCTTGCTTGGTGACCCAGCAGCTCAAAGTGAGTATGAAGTAATACGAGCTTATCCGGGCTTTTATGCGATTGCTTTTTATCGTTTGGCTCATGCTCTTTATCAAATGAATGTGCCAATGCTTCCTCGTATTTTAACAGAGTACGCTCACTCTAAAACAGGCATTGACATTCATCCTGGTGCAGATATCGACGAATATTTTATGATAGATCATGGTACAGGTGTGGTAGTTGGCGAAACTACAACCATCGGAAAACATGTAAAATTGTATCAAGGCGTTACTTTAGGAGCACTGTCGGTAAGTAAAGAAATGGCGTCGCTCAAACGTCATCCAACCATCGAAGACCATGTGGTGATTTATTCGGGAGCAACAATCTTGGGTGGCGAAACAGTTGTGGGTGCGCATTCGATTATTGGTGGTAATGTATGGCTAACTAGAAGTGTGCCTCCTCAAACCAAAATTTACCATCAAGAACAAGTAAAGATATTAAATTAAGCATTGGGCGATTGGCTATGGTCTTTGAGCAGGAATTATCCAGAAAATCGTACACTTGTTAGAATCTCATAGCAATTTGCTCATATAAAATACAAATTATGGCAACACTTTTGGATTTGGTGGGAAATACCCCGCTGGTTGAATTAAATCGTATTAATCCTAATCCTAATGTAAAAATTCTAGGAAAATTAGAAGGCAACAACCCAGGGGGCTCTGTCAAAGATCGTGCAGCTTATGGCATGATTAAAGGTGCATTGGAAAGAGGTGAAATCACCCCAGGAATAAAACTCATCGAAGCGACTTCAGGTAATACTGGTATTGCCTTGGCAATGATTGCTCGTCTTTTTGACATTGATATAGAATTGGTAATGCCCGAAAACTCTACTCGTGAGCGTGTATTGACGATGGAAGCATTTGGGGCTAAGGTTACACTTACACCAGCCTCAGAGGGTATCGAAGGTTCTCGTGACTATGCAGAAGCGCAGGTAGCTAAAGGGGGCTTTTTGATGTTGAATCAATTTGCTAATCCAGACAACTACATGGCGCATTATCATAGCACAGGGCCCGAAATCTGGCGTGATACCAACCAAACAGTAACGCACTTTGTAAGCTCAATGGGAACAACGGGTACGATTATGGGCACTTCCAAATTTTTGAAGGAAGTAAATCCAGCTATTCAAATTGTAGGTTGTCAGCCAACAGAAGGCTCAAAAATCCCAGGTATACGTCGTTGGCCTGAAGAATATCTTCCTAAAATTTATGACCCAAGTCGTGTAGACCGAGTAATGGATATTTCGGAAGAAGAAGCGCGTGCCATGGCCAATACCTTGGCAAAAGTGGAAGGTGTTTTTGGAGGAATGAGTAGTGGTGGCGCGGCATCGGCGGCTGTACGCTTAGCACAAGAATTAGAATCAGGAGTAATTGTATGTATTATCTGTGATCGTGGCGACAGATATTTGTCAAGCGACCTTTTTGGCGCGTAAAACCCGAATTTAATTGAGTGATTTAGTGGTTGAGCGAATGAGTGATTGTTTTATTTGTAGAGACGCAATACTTTGCGTCTAATGTGGAGTCATACAATAGGATAGTATCAAAAAAGCGGTCGGAAAACAATTTCCGACCGCTTTTTTGATCTGACTTGGCTTGAGACGTAAAATATTACGTCTCTACAGTTGACACCAACTATTATTTGCGTAAACCTTCTGCTTTCAACATCTCCCCTATCTGGTTTACCATTGCAATCGACGCTTCGATTTCTTCTTTACGAATCGCTACACTTTCAATATTAAACCCTACCGGTACTCCTAATTGCAAACAATAGTTGATTAGCTCATCTGCAATAGTTATGCATACTTCTACAGACCTTGCCAAGATATTTTCTGAAGCCTTAAACTCTTCTTTCAACTCCTCTGGAATGTGAATCCCTAACCATTCCATAAAATGTAATGTTTTCAAAGACCCACAGGCTGTTAGCGTAAAGATAATCGTTGGAATTTCCTGATTTTTCGCTTGACAGGCTTGTACCAAAGCATCTAACATCGCTTTGGCATAATCGACATTAAATACACATTGCGACACAAAATAACTTACTCCCGACGATACTTTATCCAAAATACGTTGATCTTCATCCTTCAATACCGCATGACGTTCAGGAATCGTGACAGCACCAATGACCGATTGGTCTTGATATTGTCTCCAAACATTATAAGCTTCTGGTAAACTGGTAACAGGCACAAAATCTGGAGAAGGTACCCCCACAAATACAGGCGAAAAACCATGAGCCACTACATCGCTCAACCAAACATTCAATTCTTCTTTTGTAAATTTACCTGCTGGACGATAGATAATTTTGGGTACTTGTAGCGAGGATAAATGGTTTTTGGCAAACTCAAAAGGATCGTGAGCACTAATAAATGGAAAAGGGCGCTCTTCGCTAGTACGAGCTGATTCGTCTTGAACATCATACACGACTAAAGCATCAATATCGAGATTGTGTAAACGAGCTAATGTTTTCTCTGCAATTTCTATTACTTTTTCTGGACCAACCTGTGCTTTGGGAGGCGTTATTCCATACAATAAGATACCAGACTCTTTTGATTTGATTTTATCTAAAAACATAAATTATTGACAAGATTGTGTAATCGGTTAACAGGATTACGTGGTAAGAGATAAGCATTTAGCTTATTGGGCTACAAAGGTAGCAGGAAGATTTGTGATTATAGAATCAAAATGAAAGGTTTTCTTGAGAATTGATAATGAATGAAATATCCATGCTATGATTCTTTATCCTTTCCAAACTCCCAAAAAATTCGGAACTTTGTGGTTTCATACAAAAATACAATCACATGAGAATACATCGCCCTTTGGCAGATGCCGTTGTTGGGACTTTACAAGAAATCTTTTTGAATAAACGTCAAGCAGACCGTGCTATAGAATATGTACTAAAATCAAACCGTAAGTGGGGAAGCCGTGACCGTGGGTTCATTGCCGAAAACACTTACGAAATTGTTCGCTGGTGGCGTATGCTCCATTTTGTGATTGAAGCACCCGAATCACTCAATAAATATCATTTCTGGCATGCGTTTGGTGCTTGGCAGTTGCTCAAAGCCAAACATGCTAATTCTGACGAGGCACTTTTTCGCTTACCAGATTGGGTTGAGTTTTCGAAAGTAAATACCAACCGTATTTTTAGTCGTTACGAAGAAGCCAAAAATATTCGTAAAATAATCGAATCTGTTCCAGATTGGTTAGATGCCCTTGGAGAAGCAGAGCTAGGCACTGAGAAATGGAATAAAGAAATTCATGCACTAAATCAGCAAGCACCTGTTATTTTGCGTGTTAACTCTCTTAAATCAAACCGTGAACACGTTGCGGATTTGTTGGGTGATGAAGACATTAATGCTGATTACAACAATGAACTGCCCGATGCGCTTATCCTTGAAGGCCGCCCAAGTGTATTCAAAACATCTATGTTTAAGGATGGCTTTTTTGAAGTACAAGATGCAGCCTCACAATTGGTAGCACCTATGTTGGATGTAAAAGCTGGTATGCGCGTGATTGATGCATGTGCTGGAGCGGGTGGTAAAACCTTGCATATTGCGGCTTTGATGGAAAACAAAGGACGCATTATCGCGATGGACGTAGAAGAGCGTAAGCTTCAAGAATTACAAAAACGTGCTCGTCGTGCTGGTGCCATGAATCTCGAAACTCGTTTGATTGAGCCTAAAACTATCAAGCGTTTACAGGAAAGTGCCGACCGTTTGCTGCTCGATGTTCCATGTTCGGGCTTAGGGGTAATTCGTCGTAACCCAGATGCTAAGTGGAAACTTACACCAGAATTTATCGAAAACCTTCGCACAATTCAATATAACATTCTTACTCAATATTCATCTATGTTGAAAAAGGGTGGAAAAATGGTTTTTGCTACATGTAGTTTACTACCTTCTGAAAGTGAAGACCACGTACGTCGTTTCTTGGCTGAACAAGGCGAGCAATGGGAATTGTTAGAAGAACGTCGTACCTCGCCTGCTGAGGATGGATACGATGGTTTTTATATGGCTTGTTTG
>NZ_JBMLSD010000435.1:0-9967 GCF_049240685.1 Flectobacillus sp. | reverse complement strand
ATTTAACACTCTTTGCCTTATGCCTAAAAAAAAAGTTAAATCTAATTCGGCACGGTAACTTAAGTTAGTACGCAAAATAAAGTTTAAGATTGTGCTTTAAGCTTTCAGGTATCGGCTTTCGGCGGTGGGCTATGGGAAAAATGCCTGTCCGTGGTCGTTAAAAACATTTTAACACTCTGTGCCTTGTGCCTGTTGCCTTGTCCCTAAAACAAAAAAGTTAAATTTAATTCGGCACAAAAAACTATTTGCCTACAACTTAATCCCGAATGCTAACAACTACAATGCTCAATTTTACTTTGCTCACTTATTTTCAGGATAATACCGCTCAACAGAAAGCCTACTTCAGCCTTAAATTTACAGAATACTCTATCCAAAGACACAAAACTTGCTTTGTTCCATCCAAAATTTAACATTTTATGAAAAAATACTTTTTGCTCCTCATCTATTTAATACCCTTTGTAAGCCTATCTCAACTAAAAACAGACGTTCTTGTAATTGGTGGAGGTGCCAGTGGCGTAATGGCAGGTATTCAAGCCGCTCGATTGGGCGTAAAGGTTACCATCATTGAAGAGGAAGCCTGGCTTGGAGGAATGCTTACCTCGGCAGGCGTCAGTGCCATAGATGGCAATCATCATTTACAGAGTGGTCTTTGGGCAGAATTCAAAAATGCGCTTCTCAAATATTATGGTTCAGCAGCAGCGCTGCAAACAGGTTGGGTGAGCCAAGTGATGTTTGAACCTCAAGTAGGACAGCAGATTCTTTCCGAGATGTGTAGCAAAGAACCAAATCTTCAAGTGTTATTGGGCACTCGTTATACGCAGATTGTTTCTCAGAATAACCGCTGGCTTATCACTTTAGCAGGAAATACTTCAGAAACTATTCAAGCAAAAATCCTCATCGATGCCACCGAGTTAGGTGACGTAGCAGCACAATTAGGTGTAAAATATGACCTAGGAATGGATGCTCAAAGTACCTATCAAGAAAGAGTAGCTCCTCAACAAGCCAATGATATTATTCAAGACTTAACTTATGTAGCTGTGCTAAAAGACTATCATCAAGTTCAAAAGCCTGTGAACCCTTCGTCTGATTATCGTAGAGAGGATTTTATTTGTGCTTGTGAAAAACTATGCCCCGATAAACAAATGCCTAGGCTTTGGGATTGTGAAAAAATGAAAACCTATGGCAAGCTACAAAATGACCTATATATGATTAATTGGCCAATTCATGGCAATGATTACTATGTCAATATGGTCGATATGAATGCCCAACAGCGCAAACAAGCGATTATTAAAGCCAAAGAGCATACCCGAAATTTTGTGTATTTCATGCAAACCGAATTAGGCTGGAATACCCTCGGATTAGCCGATGTTTTTGAAACAAGCGATTCTCTTCCAATGATTCCGTATCACCGCGAAAGCCGACGCATCAAAGGGCTAGCTCGTATCAATATGAATCATCTTGAAAAACCTTTTGCGCAAGCCGAGCCGCTTTATCGCACAGGTATCGCCGTGGGCGATTATCCTATAGATCAGCATCATGGCAAAAACCCCAAAGCGCCCGATTTGTACTTTGTTCCAGTACCTTCTTTCAATATTCCTTTGGGGAGTCTTATCCCTGAAAATGTTAGTAATCTTATCGTTGCTGAAAAATCTATCTCCGTATCCAATCTTGTCAACGGAGCCTCTCGCCTTCAGCCTGTTGTCATGGAAATAGGACAAGCAGCTGGCGTTTTGGCAAGTCTTGCCGTACAAAATAAGGTTTCTCCTGAAAAAGTATCTATTCGAAAAGTACAAAATATTTTAGTCAACCAGAAAGCCTACCTTATGCCTTATATTGATGTAGCTCCAGAGCATCCTTATTTTAGAGCTATTCAAAAAATTGGAGCAACGGGTATCTTGAAAGGAGAAGGCAAAAACAACAAATGGTCGAATGAAACATGGTTTTACCCAGACTCTACCATTTTGTTGAAAGATTTCTTGGAGGGTCTAAAACCTTACTATCCAAAGCTCAAGTTACCCACATTTACAGAGTCGGAGTTGAGTTATCCACTGAGTTATCCACAATTGACAAGCATATTTATCCACATATCCCCAAAACACCAAGTAAATCTTCCACCGACAGGAACTATCCAAAGAGGAGAATTGGCTTATCTTGTGGATAAAGTTTTGAATCCTTTTTATCAAAAAATAGATCACCAAGGTTTTTTATCACAAGAAAAAAACAAAAATAATCCATAGATTCACCTTCTATTTTGTACTAATTTTAGAAGGGTAAATCTATGGATTTTGGAAAAGTATTTTATCGGGATTATCCTATTTTAGTCAATGATTTTAACCAAACTTTTTCCAAAAGATTTCCCTTCTAACATTAAGTCTAATTTTGCTGGAACTTCCTCTAAACCAATCTCATGACTGATTAAATCGAGGTTGTCTAACTTCCAATCGCTGGCTAGATGTTGCCAAATTTCTAAGCGTTTGGACATTGGACATTCGGCTGAATCTATACCTAGCAGAGCATTGCCTCTTAAGATAAATGGAAATACCGAAGTCGGTAAATCAGGAGATGCTACCAAACCACAAGCAGCAACGGCTCCGCCATAATGAAGTGACTTCAAAATAGTGGCTAAGATATTCCCTCCTACGGTATCTACTGCCCCTGCATATATCGACTTTAACATCGGACGACCAGAGGCATCGTTCAAACTTTCGCGACTGACAATTTCCTTTGCACCTAAACGTTGAAGTAACTCAGCAGCTTCGGGCTTGCCAGTGACAGCCACTACTTCAAAACCTAATTTGGCTAAAATAGCTACCGACAAAATTCCTACCCCACCCGTCGAACCTGTTACAATAATCTTTCCTTTTTCTGGACTAACACCATACTTCAACAAAGCATCTATACACAATCCAGCAGTTAGACCAGCCGTACCTAAAATCATGGCATCTGAAAGGCTCAATCCTGCTGGCAGAGCAATAACCCATTTGGCAGGCACACGAATGTATTCGGCCAAAGCACCCGAAGTATTCATTCCTAAATCATAACTGGTGACTAATACTTCTTGTCCAACCGAAAAATTAGCATCAGTACTTTCAACCACGACACCCGATGCATCAATACCTGGCGTATGTGGATAATTGCGAGTTACTCCCTTATTTCCAATCGAAGATAAAGCATCTTTATAATTCAATGTCGAATAGTGGACATTGATTAAAACCTCTCCTGCGGGTAAGTCTTCGATATTACGTTGTGTGATGGTTCTTACATATTGCTTTTCAGCATTTTCGGATACCACAAGGGCTTTAAATTGGCTCATAGTTTTGTTATGTTAATGGGTATTTTACCCGCTTTAAGCTTTATACGTTACTAGTTCAAGACTTAGTATTGGACTCATTTTTTTAACAGTTTTAAACTGTAAGTTCAAACATCAGGATTACACTTTCATGTTTTGTTCAATATCAGATTATCACATGCAAAATCTATAAATTACTTCTAATCAAATATTTATTTCAAAATTGCTATCCTTAACCCAATATATCAATTGAACTTTAGCTTGCTCTTTAGAGTGCTTTCAGATAAAATTCATTTATTTTGTTTTTTGTCATAAACTTCTACAAAATATCCTTGAAAGTCAAGGGATTACATTGGGTACAGATACTTACAAAAAATGCAGTTTTGCTGACTATCAGTGTTTTATTTTTTGAAAAATGGAAAAAAATCTTGTTGAATATAGCTGTCCTTCGGACGTATTTATGAAAGTCTTGAAAGGTAAATGCAAAACCACTTTATTGGTACTTATCAAAAAAGAGGTAAATCGATTTGGGGAAATGAAACGTGCGCTTCCAACTATTAGCGAACGAATGTTGGCCAAACAATTAGATGAACTCGAAGCTGATGGCATTTTGAGTAGAACTGTCTTTGCCGAAGTTCCTCCACGTGTAGAATATGCTTTGACCGAATATGGCGAAACGATTTATCCGATTGTGAAAGAAATTCGAAAGTGGGGACGTATTCATCAAGAAAAAACTTTACAAAATTTGTAATTTTTTTTAACCCTACTGACATACCCTTGTCACAGAGCAGTACTTATTTTGTCATGTCTTCAATGAAACGCTAGATGTTGAACATTGATTTAACCCATTGCAAAAACTTCTTATACTTTAAACTTCACAATCAAAATGACAACTAAACAAATCCCTGCTCAGAAGTATTTCATTTACAGTACCGAAACAACCTTGCCTCATGTCAATACTATTGCTATGCGAGAGGTAGAGCCTTTGTATGTGACAGCATCACAATTAGGCTTAGAAGCTCAAGGACCTTTAGAGTTTATTTATTGGAACGCTTCTGGCGACCCAACCAAGCCTTTTACTCTCGAAATCGCATTGCCTGTCAATGATGTAGAGGTTGAGTTACCTGAAAAATATACTTTAACCACACACGAAGGCTTCAAGGCTATGGCTCATGTGCATCATGGCGATTTCAGTAATATCGAGCCTGTGTATGATGGTATGTTTAAGGAATTATATGAAAAAGGTGCAAAACCCACCAATCAAGTTCGTGAAGTGTATATTCATTGGGTTGATCTTACTTCAGCTGAGAATGTCACAGAAATTTTATTAGGAATAGAATAGCATCCATTTCGTCAAAACTCAAATCCTATTTGCTATGATTAAGTTTGCCTATACCATTTTGTATGTTTCGGATGTTGAAAAATCTGTAGCATTTTACGAAAAGGCTTTTCAATTCACTACGAAGTTTATCAGCCCTGACAGTACATACGCTGAGTTAATTACAGGAGAAACAACTTTATCTTTTGCTCATAAATCATTGGCAGAAAGCAATTTACCAGATGGTTTTCAGGAAAGTAGTCTATCAACAAAGCCCTTCGCTATCGAAATAGGCTTTACTACCGATGATGTTGAAGCTTTGGTAAAACAATCCATAGAAGCTGGCGCCAGCTTGGTAGCACCTCCCAAACAAAAACCTTGGGGGCAAACAGTAGCTTATGTGCGTGATATTGATGGCTTTTTGATAGAGCTCTGTACGCCGATGGGATAAGGGTATTGAGTGGTGATATTTTGAAAATCATACTCCAATTTCTATACAAAAAAAGGTTGTCAAAGCTTTATAGCCTCGACAACCTTTTTTTCATTCTTTTTTGTCAAACCTACAACACAAATCCAACTCCAACAGTTGAATGTGAAAACTCGTCAATCAAAATAAAGGCTCCATTAGATGGATTATCTTCGTATTTATCTGCAAAAATTGGTTTGGCCGTTTTGATTGTTACCTCTGCAATTTCGTTTAATTTCAATTCTGAGAAATCAGCAATAACATCGTGGTTTACGACATCGTACTTTTTGTTCAAGCTTACAACTTTAGCTTTTGAATCGTTGATGCCATGCTGTAAAATGTAGTTACGACCCGAAGTCAAAGCTTGTGAGTCTAACCAACATACTTTTGCATTGATTTCTTTCAACTGCGCTGGTTGGTCATCTGATTTTACCAACATATTACCACGCGAAACATCTACATCTGTTTCGAGGGTAATTACTACAGATTCTTTTGGACCAGCAATTTCAAGCTTTTGACCAAATTTCTCAATCGTAGCAATTTTTGTACTTTGTCCAGTTGGCAATACCGTTACAGTATCTCCTACCGCAAATTCACCACTCGCAATTTTACCAGCGTATCCTCTGTAATCGTGGAATTCTTCTGTTTTTGGACGAACCACAAATTGCACAGGGAAACGAGCTGAGTGCGAAGCACCAACTGCTGTTTCTGGATGGAATTGCTCTAATTCTTCTAATAATGGCAAGCCTTTGTACCAAGGCATTTCGTCTGATTTAGTAGAAAGGTTTTGTCCGTACAAAGAAGACATAGGAATGAAAGTAATCTCTTGCCCTTCGAAAGATACTTTTGAAGCTAATTCTTCAACACTAGCTTTGATTTCGTTGAAACGCTCTTCGCTATAACCTACCAAGTCCATTTTGTTGACACAAACCACAACTTTAGGAATACGCAATGTAGAAGCGATAAAGAAGTGACGGTAAGTTTGTTCCAACACGCCATTACGAGCATCAATCAAAATCATTGATACTTTGGTGTTCGAAGCACCAGTCACCATGTTACGAGTATATTCGAAGTGCCCAGGGGTATCGGCAATGATATACTTGCGTTTTGGTGTCGAGAAATAGATATGTGCCACGTCGATTGTGATACCTTGTTCACGCTCAGCGATTAGGCCATCTGTCAACAATGACAAGTCAAGAAAATCAAGACCTTTTCTTTTCGAAGCCGCTTCAAGTGCTTCGATTTTGTCTTTTGTAATAGATTTTGTTTCGTATAATAAACGTCCAATTAATGTACTTTTTCCGTCATCAACCGAACCTGCTGTTGCTATTCTTAAAATGTCCATCTACTGAGTGTGGAGTTTTGAGTGCGGAGTGAGGAATTAAAATTTTCATCAACATTGATGCTTTTCTCACTCTCAACTTTAATTTTTATTATTTTCTTTTGCCGTTTTACTTGACGAGATAAAAATAGCGATCAATTCGTCTGCTTCTTTCATCAGGTCTTTTAACAACTCTTCTTTCACAATTCCAGATTCTACTAACAATTCCATCCAAAATAATGCTTCATCAGCTTCCTCAACAACAATTGCAATCTTAGCTATAAAATCAGCGGGTGATTTTGCTCTGCAAGATGCCCTGTAATTAGCTCCTACCGATGTCCCACAACGAAGTAATTGTTTTCCAATAACCTGTGCTGTTGGCGTATTAGGTAAACTTTCAACAAGCTTGATAATTCTCAAAGCGAACGATTTTGTTCTATTTTTAAGATTATCATATCCCATTTGAGTGAGGAGTTTTGAGTGCTGAATGCTGAGTTTATTTAAGTGCTAAGTGTTGAATCATGTGTGAGGAGAATGTTTGGTTGAGAGTTTTGTATTGAGTTAGGATTTATTTAAAATCATTTTTTATTCCAAATTCAACACTCAATATTCAAAATTCCAATAACTCCTCACTCAAAACTCACAACTCATCACTTAAAAATATCCTTGTTGCTTGCGTTTTTCCATGGCTGCTTCAGAGCGCTTATCGTCGATGCGGGCACCGCGTTCTGAGATTTCTGCTGCAAGGATTTCGCCAATGATATCGTCTAACTCTACAGCTTCTGAAGATACCGCTGCGGTACAAGTCATGTCGCCTACGGTACGAAAACGTACGGTAGCCTCGAATGGAATTTCATCGGCATCTTTGTTTAGGTATTCAGAATCAGCCCAAAGCATTCCATCTCTTTCGATTACCTGACGTTTGTGCGAGTAATAGATAGAAGGAATCGCCATTTTTTCTTCCTTAATATAATTCCAAACATCTAATTCTGTCCAGTTCGAAATAGGGAATACACGCACGTTTTCACCAATCGAAATACGTCCGTTTAGCATATCGAACAATTCTGGACGTTGACGTTTCGCATCCCACTGACCGAAGTCGTCACGTACTGAGAAAATACGCTCTTTGGCACGAGCTTTTTCTTCGTCACGGCGAGCACCACCGATACAAGCGTCAAACTTAAATTCTTCGATTGTATCAAGTAAGGTTACTGTTTGCAAAGCATTTCTGGAAGCATACTTACCAGTTTCTTCTTTTACTTTGCCTTGGTTGATAGAGTCTTGCACATAGCGAACGATAAGGTCGGCGCCTACTTCGTTGGCTAGCCAGTCTCTAAACTCAACGGTTTCAGGGAAGTTATGGCCAGTATCGATATGTACTAATGGGAAAGGGATTTTCCCTGGATAAAATGCCTTTTGTGCCAAACGCACAAGGGTAATAGAATCTTTACCCCCTGAAAACAACAAAGCAGGACGCTCGAACTGCGCCGCTACCTCACGAATAATATAAATGGCTTCATCTTCCAACTCACGAGGAAACACCCCCCATTTTGGTTGGGTTTCGGAAGCTACTTCAACATCTTTTTCTATCGATACGTTACTCATATTCTATTATTATTTAATCAATATTCTTCTATGTATTGAGTAATTTGAGAATGAGCGATTTTGACTCATTCATGGTCAACATTTCGGCTGTCGGCTATGGGTATTCGGCAAAAGAATTTCTCTATTCAATGAAGTTTTTTGGCATAATACCTAAAGCTTATAGCCGATAGCGCATTAATTCAATTTTATTTTGCTGCATGCAATCCACATTCTTTCTGAGATGCTTCCCACCACCAACGACCAGCACGAGGATGTTCGCCTTCGCTGATAGCTCGAGTACATGGCGCACAACCAATCGAAATAAATCCTTTACGATGCAATGGACTATCAGGAACGCGATTGGCTTTGATGTATTCTAATACCTCTTCATACGTCCAGTGAATCAAAGGATTAAACTTAATTACCTGATTGGCTTCGTCCCATTCTACAATTGGCATATCCGAACGATTTTCTGATTGTTCGGCACGTAAGCCTGTAATCCAAACTTGGGCACCAGCCAAAGCACGCTTCAATGGCTCGATTTTACGAATAAAACAACATTCTTTACGGTTCTCTACCGAGAAGTAAAAACTATTAAAGCCCTTTTCTTTGGCCAATGCTTCTACTTTGGCTGTATTTGGGAAATACGTTTCAAACGATTGATTGTACTTAGCTCTGGTAGCATCCATCAAATCATACGTTTCCTGAAATAAACGACCAGTATCAAGCGTAAAGACACGAATATTGAGAGCAGCATTGCTAGGGTTATTCTTGTAGATTGCGTCGGTAATTACCTGATCTTCCTGCCCAAATGAAGTAGAAAACACTACATTTTGATAATTTTCGGCTACATACTGAAGCGCTTCGCCGAGCGAGAGTGATTCTAATGTTTGTTTTAACGCGAGTAAATCTGCCATTTTCACATAAAGCAAGTATCGTACCTTGCTGATTTAGCGAGGCTTAGCCTCATTTCAAATTCACCACAAATATATATAAAGTCTAGTGATAAAGTAGTCTTATTAAGGAAATATTTTTGAATTACATGAAATTTTCTCCATCGAAATCTGTTATCTTTAAAAATAATAGTCGCTACCAAAAGTATCGAGCAAAAATATAAAAAGCTATGAATCAGGGACTTGTTTCGTATTTTGAAAAAACAAACAGTCACAGCCGCGTGTCGGACATGGACTTAAAGGATTTAAAAAATCTGGTGCGGAAAGGAGAAGGTAGCCAATTAGAATTCAAGCTAAAAGCCAACCACCCCGAAAAAATTATCCGTGAGGTTGTGGCATTTGCCAACACAGATGGGGGCACCTTGCTAGTAGGGGTTGGCGATGACAAAAGTATCCCTGGTTTGAAGTTTGTGGATGAGGAAGAATATACGCTCGTCAGAGCAATCGAAAAGTTTTGCGAGCCCCCCATTAATTACCGTCTTGAACGGCTTGCTATTACCGACGAACGAGATGTATTGATTTTTACAATACCCCAAAGTACAGAAAAGCCACATTTTGTCAAACTATCGGCTACAGAGCCTCCAAAGGCCTATGTAAGAGTACAGGATCGCTCGGTACAAGCTAGCAAGGAGGTTAAGCAAATTTTACGTCGTGAAAATGAGGAAGGTATTCGATTTGTATTTGGTGAAAAGGAAAAAGTATTGATGGAGTATCTAGCTCAACATCAAAATATTACTTTAGAAAAATTTGCTGAGATAGCCAAAATTCCTCTGTGGCTCGCCTCAAGAACATTAGTGTTGTTGGTATTAGGTCATGTGTTAAGAGTGCAACCCAACGAGTTGGTAGACACGTATGTGGTTTATTAGGCTAAAGGTTTTGTGTTGAAGGCAAGAGGCAACAGGCACAAGGCAACAGGCACAAGGCAAAGAGTGTTAAATTGTTTTCTAGTAACGATTGGCAAGTTTGTGCTGAAGCCACAACGAAACAGGCAATAGACACAGAGTATTAAATCGTTTTTTATGAAATATTAAAGACT
>NZ_JBMLSD010000434.1:0-11603 GCF_049240685.1 Flectobacillus sp. | reverse complement strand
AGGTTTCGTTATATTTAGATTATTTTGGTATTGAACACGACCCAAGTGTTGTGCTTGAATTGGTACAGCAAATACCTTAGTGAAATGGGAGAATAGGTTATCAGTTAATGGTATATCTGTTATTTGAAAGTACTCATAACTCATCATTATTATTTATATTCCTAAACTAAAACTATGAATACCAAACCACAAGGCAAGATACGCTGGACAATCTGTGCGATGATTTTTGCAGCTACCACTATCAATTTACTTGACCGACAGGTATTAGGTATTTTGGCAAGTGACTTACAAAAAAAGATTGGCTGGAACGAAATACAATACGGCTATATCGTAAGTGCATTTCAGTTATCTTATGCGATTGGAATGGCCGTTGTAGGGCGTATTTTGGATAGCATAGGCACAAGGTTGGGCTATACACTTACCATTTTGTTATGGAGTTTGGCATCGATGGCACATGCTTTTGTGGGTACACCTATGGGGTTTGGTCTAGCTAGAGTATTTTTAGGCTTATCAGAATCGGGTAATTTTCCTGCGGCGATAAAGGCTACCTCCGAATGGTTTCCAGCACACGAACGTTCGATTGTAGCAGGTATTATCAATGCAGGCTCAAATATGGGTGTAATCGTTGCGGCTTTACTTGTACCGTTCTTAACAATTCAGTTTGGATGGCAGGCAACTTTTATCATGACTGGTGCACTAGGCTTTTTGGTAGTCATTTGGATGTGGAGCTATTATCGCACGCCCGACCAGCATGCAAGTGTAAGCGAGGAAGAACGAAACTACATTCAATCAGAACAACAAGCCGTAAAGCCCATCGCTTGGCGAGTACTTTTGAATTATAAAGCCCTTTGGACTTTTACCATCATGAAGTTCTTGATTGACCCAGTATGGTATTTCTATCTATATTGGTTGCCTAAATTTTTGGATAAAACCTTTGGTATTCCTCTTGGAAAACTCAGTTTGCCATTAATGACAGTCTATTTACTATCCGATGCGGGTAGTGTGATAGGAGGCTGGTTTCCGACATGGCTGATTCAGAAGAAATCATATAGTATCGACAGCGCCCGCAAAACTGCATTTTTGGTATGTGCATGTGCCGTATTGCCCATGTTTTTTGGTAGTTATTTTACCAATTTATGGTTTGCTGTCGTCATGGTAGGAATTGCCTTGGCAGCACAACAAGCATGGTCTTCCAATGCCTATACCCTTGTGTCAGATATATTTCCGAGCAAGGCCGTGGCAACCGTTGTAGGATTTGGCAGTATGGCAGGCGCTTTAGGAGGCGTGTTGTTTTCGATGATTATAGGTTGGGTATTAGAAAAAACAGGTAGTTACACCCCTCTATTCGCCTATGCCGCCAGTGCCTATATGATAGCCTTTACGCTATTGAAATTGCTGATTCCGAAGATTGAGAGGATAGAGCTAAAGTTGTAAATAGAAAGTCCCCTTGGTAAACTTACTAAGGGGGCTTTCTATTTTTAGATGTTCTTGAAAGTGCCATATAAATTACGCAAATTTGTGTAATGACGACAGTTCTAAAGCGATAGCACATGAATAGAAAAGAATTACCAAATGCTGTAATAGGTTTACTGAAAGATATTTCTGAACAAGTTAAGAAGTTCAACTTAACAGCTGACTATCCATTAGTCGCTGGGCCAGCTACGGACGATTATTTATTGTTAATTTATCCGAAAGGACACGAAGAACTATTTTTTAGAATTGATGGAGTTGCTAATTATGAAGCTTATGATTTAGAAAATAAGACTCAATTAAAATTGACATTTAATAAGAAAAGTGCCACATTTATCTACAGCATAAGGGGAATTTATTCATTTTCTACAACTATAAATGATGTAATAAATGGACTATTGCTTTACTTGAAATCTCTCCATGCACTAACTCCAAATATTACAGCTACAGAGACTTCAAGTATAGATTTATCTCATTTATTTGAAATAGACTCTCCTGTATCTGAGCCTTTAGTCAATGAACCTAACGTTTACCTACTTTCTGAGCAACAAGAATTACCATATACTTTAAAGCAATTATCTGTTTCAAATTTTCAAGGTATTGTACAGACCAAATTGGAAGCTATTCCTGTAGATGCACAATGGATTTTCTTGGTAGGAGAAAATGGTTTTGGCAAAACTACTGTTTTACAATCTATATTTTTAGGGTTAAATGGACGTTTGGATGGCAATACCAATCTAGTAGAAGAAGCTAATTGTGTAATACAGGTAGAATATAAAAGTCAAGAAGAAAGCTTCATAAATGATATTATCAACAATCAACACCCTCTGCAACATTTGGTGGCTTATGGTCCTATTCGATTAAATTTATCAGGTACTCAGAATGACGAAGAGGGTAAAAGTTCTATTTCTTATAACTTGTTTAACTCAGATGGTTGGTTGCTCAATATTGAATATGAATTAGTAAAATGGAAACTAAAGAATGACCCTCGATTTGAGTTAGTCAAAAAGGCATTTTGTACCTTAATTCCTCAACTTGCAGATATAAACTACAATGAGATATCTGATAAAATTGAATATATAGAAAAAGAGATAGATGCTTTTGGAGATGCTATTTACCAGCCTTTACCATTTAAAAAATTGGCCTCTGGCTTTAAAGCAATAATAGCATTGGCGGGAGATATTATATTGAGACTTTCTCGTAAGCAGCCTGATATTAAAGAACCTAATGACTTGAAAGGAATTGTACTTATCGACGAATTGGATTTACACTTGCATCCCAAATTACAACGTGAGATAGTAGGAAAGTTTTCAACTATTTTCCCCAAAATACAATTTATCGTTACCACACATAGTCCTATTCCTTTGCTAGGTGCCTATGCCAATAGTATTATCATCAAAGTTACAAGAACTAAAAAGAACGGTATCGAACTTGAAAGAGTCAACATAGATTTAAAAAATCTTACGCCAAATTTGTTGCTTACTTCAGGAGTATTTGATTTGGAAGACTTTGTTTCTGTTCAACATGAAAATTTAGAAGAAGTCAGAACAGAGGATTCGTATGAAGAACTAGAAGAAAACCTCAAAGTGGAAGCCTATCTGAAAGAGTTTGAGAAACGTAATCAACAATTTCCTGATGAATTATTTTTACCTAAAAGTAATCCTAAATAGTTCGATGCCTTATGATTAGTGTTACAAAAGAATTTGATAATCCTCCTAAAGGCCTGCTAAAATCTGTTACAGATTCATTATTAAAAGAGGTTTTGGAAACGAAAAATGAACATAAGTTCAATAAGAGTATTTACAGAGGAAAAACCTTAGATGAGCTGTTAGCGATTTATAAAAACAAATGCGCATATTGTGAAACAAACACCTTGGCTGGTGCAACCTTACAAGTAGAACATTATAGACCCAAAGCTAAATTAATTGAGGATAAAGAACATTTGGGCTATTATTGGCTTGCATACGAATGGACAAATTTGACACTGGGCTGTAGTATATGCAATCAAAATAAAAGTAATAGTTTTCCTGTGGAAGGTAATAGGGTATTTGCTCCAAATTTAACGCCTGACGGAGTGGCTCATTGGGACTTTGTGTCTATCAATTCAGAAGTGCTTCTTGCCGAGAAAGCCTTATTTTTAAACCCTGAGATTGACAAGGTGGAGGAGCATTTTATTTTTATGCCTGATGGGACAATCAAAGGACTGACAAATCGAGCAGAAATTACTATCAATAAATTAAAGCTCAATAGAGAACCGATTGTTTTTGCAAGATATAAATCATTAAAAGAACTCATTGCTGAAATCAAAGAGTTACTACATGAGTTTTTACTTAATATGGGTAATAACGCAGCTCAGGAGAGATTTCGTGGAGGTTTAAATGTAGTATTTAAACGAATAGCCAAACTCCAAGAGCCTGAAAATAACTATTCTAGATTTGGCTATTTTGTATTTTACAAGTTTGACATATTTGTTGCAAATCAGTTTGAACCAAAACAAAAGGATTTATTACTGAGAATGTTTGAGCTTTTCAAAAAAAATGAACTGTAACATGTATAATATCAAAACGGCGGTCTAAATTAGTTTTTCGACCGCCGTTTTTGATATTATAATTTTCGGAAGGATAAGTCTTTAGACGCAAAGCATTGCGTCTCTACAGCTAAAATACAATTTTTAGAACATTCACCCAATCAACATTTACCGCTTCACTCCCAAAAGACTCAATGCTTGAGAAGCTTGCGGATGGTCTGGTTTTAATTGTAAACATCGTTTAATATCAATAATTGCTGCCTCTAAATGACCTAATTTGTGATGAGTTACACCTCTATTATAAAAATGCTCAGGGTTTTGACTTCCGTATTGGTCTATGGCTATATTAAAGTTTTTAAGGGCTTCTTCTGTTCTGTTGGTATTAAGTTGTGCCGTCGCCAAAGAGCCATAATTTACACCAATGCGCTTGTTTTCGGGCATCGTGAGTGCTTTTTCCAAATCAGGAAGTGCTTTGTCTGGCATCTGGGCATTGAGATACGTATTGCCTCGATTGAGATAAGTATCCGCTGATGGAAATTGCTGAATAGCTTTGGTCAAATATTCGATTGCTTTAGGATAGTCGCCTTTACGTTCATAAGCCGAAGCTAGATTGCCCAATGGCGTAACATCAATTTTATATCCTAACTGAATGGCCTTTTCGCTGTAGGCAATCGCCAAGTCTAAATTGTTCTCTTTTGCACCATAATATTGTCCTGCGGCACTGTAGGCTCTATCATCTTTTTCTGGGGCGAGTTCTATTCTACGAGAAAATAATGTTCCTGAGTTTCGCCATGTTCCTACTTGTTTTCTAGTAATGACAAGCAAAATTCCTAACCAAACGATACAGCCAGCCCAAACGGCTTGTTGCATTTTAGGGTTTTCTATAAGTTTTGAAATACCTACTGCCAGCATAAAAAACAAACCTATGTAAGGCAAATAAGTATATCGGTCGGCCATAATAGCGCCACCCACTTGCAGAATCTGAAGTACTAGAATGATAGTTACCGTAAAAAAGCCAATCCCAAAGGCGATGAGTTTATTTCGCTTGATATTAAATATTCCCCAACCCAAAATGCCAAGCATTACGACCAATCCCAAATAATATTCAGAATGAAAAAGTGTTGGGTCTTCGTACATATACATCGAGCGCAAACCAATTGGTGCCACTAAGTGCACCCAATACATCATAAAGCCATATCCTGCGTAGGTAATCGTTTTGAAATAGCTAATATCTTCTGGTTTGAGAGCCACGCCTGTTGCCGCAATTGGGTGAATCATTCCTCCCAAATTTCCTCCTCCTTGTATGTTAATGGCTATTAGACCAAATACAACCGATACCACGAAAAACGGGATTTTTTCCACAAAAACTTTTAAAGAAAACTCTCTATTTCTCCAATAATCAAAAAGTAAGAGGACTAATGGAAAAATAACAGCTTGTCCTTTCGACAAACATGAAGCTAGATATAATAAGAATGAAAATATCAAATGAATCACTTTTTGACCTTTATCCACATATTTGAAATACTGCAAGCTACCCAGCAATAAGAAAAATACATATAAAACGTCTTTGCGTTCCGACACCCAAATAACCGACTCGACACGCATAGGATGAATGGCAAAAAGTAGAGCGGTAAGAATGGCTATAAATTTCT
Organism: Flectobacillus sp.; assembly: GCF_049240685.1. Lineage (NCBI taxonomy): Bacteria > Pseudomonadati > Bacteroidota > Cytophagia > Cytophagales > Flectobacillaceae > Flectobacillus > Flectobacillus sp. The sequence goes on along the minus strand of NZ_JBMLSD010000434.1, from coordinate 5,954 downwards.
TTTGACGTTCGCCTGTCTCATAACTTTCAAGAAGTTTTTGTGCTAAAAGCCAAACTAAAATAACATTTAGAAAATGAATAAAAGTGTTGGTTACAATAAATGCCCGTGCCGATTCTGCGCCTGAAAATACCGCATTGAGCATTAATGACCACATCGTTAATGGATGATAGTTGCTGGCTACATGGCTTTGCCAAGCTTCGAGCCAATGTCCTGATGGATGGGTAACAAGGATATTTTCGACTACATATACGTGGTCGTCCCAATCGACAAATTGATTACTAAAACCTCCGCTGAATCCCAACAATACAACGACGGCAAATACGATGATGGTTAAAATAGTATTTTTCGAAGTTTTTGCTGGCGTTGAAATAGTCGTTTCTAAAGTCACTTTTGATGACTGAGTTTCTACTTTTGGCGATTTATTTTTCTTTGACATTTTTTGAAAAAGGTAAAAAGGCAGGCTAATGCTGAGGTTAAATCCCTCTTTTTCTTACAAATTTAACCTTTACTACGATACAATAATAGTAAAATATCTGAGCAAGAACCATGCTAAAGCAAATAGCATTGGACAAGATTTGATTGCATCATATTTTGTCTGATAGAAACCTACCGACTTTAGCTTATCTGGAAGAGGCACTAGGCAATAGGCAAAAGGCAATAGGCAAAAGGCAAAGAGTGTTAAAATGTTTTTAATGACTAAATACATGCTTTTTCCCAAAGCCTACCGCCGATAACTCATAACTAAAAGCTAACGAAAAAAGGTGTTTTTATGAAATTGTAAAAACCTTTTGCCTAATGCCAACAGCTTACAGCCAAAAGCAAACAAATTAAATTGTATTTTGCCCACTAACTTAACACAGTTAATTTTTCCATAATAATACACTTAAGTATTTTTTACTAGAAATAATTAAACAAAATACCCATATAATACCTTTTGTTAAGCCAATATTTCCAATGTTAACACAATGTTATCAAACACGTATTATCCTTAACAGTTTGTTTAAAATTCACAAACACATAGGTAATATTCAAGTAATAATTTTGTTGCGTCGAAAACATAGAGATATTTCTATTTAATACACATACACATGCAACGCAAATTTTTACTCAGCACAATCGTACTTTTATTCATAACCATTGCGTCTTACGCTCAGACGGGTAGTATCAAGGGTAGCCTTAAAGATGCAAAATCTAACGAGCCTATGTTAGGAACTGCGGTAAGAATTGATGGTACGCAAATCGGTACACAAACAAATATGCAAGGCGAATTTGAATTATCGCGTGTACCTGCTGGAGTTCACACTGTTATTTTTTCATTTGTTGGTTACGAAAACAAAGTAATTTCAAATGTAAGAGTTGAAGCAGGAAAAACCACGCTAATCAACACAACGATTGCCGAGGCCAACACTACACTCGATGCCGTTGTAGTACGTGGTACTAAAAATAAAGGAACTGAGGTTTCAGTTATTACAGAAATTAAAAAAGTAGAACAAATTGCCGTTGGTATTTCTGCACAGCAAATCCAAAAAACACAAGACCGTGACGCTTCGGCGGTTGTTCGTCGTGTGCCTGGGGTATCTATCCAAGATGACCGTTTTGTGATTGTACGTGGTTTGAACGAACGTTACAATACAGTATTGCTCAACGATGCCATTACGCCTTCTACTGAAGTAGATACAAAAGCTTTCTCTTTTGACTTGATCCCATCTTCTGCCATTGACCGTATGTTGATTTTCAAATCGGGTTCGGCTGACCTTCCTGGCGAATTTGGTGGTGGTGTAATCAAGATTTATACTAAAACTATCCCAGATGGAAATTCTTTTACAGCTGGTTTTTCATTAGGACATCGTAGCAATACTACTTTTCAAACTGCTACTACGTATAAAGGAAGCGGTACAGACTTTTTAGGTTTTGATAATGGTTTGAGAGGTTTGCCTTCGTCTATCCCTAGCACAAGTACTATCCTATCGGGTGCTAATACTCCTGCTGTTGTAAATGCCTTCAAAACTTTACCAAGCTATTTCAACCAAAGCACCTTATCCGTATTGCCTGACTTTAGAGGTAACTTAGGAATGACACGTCGTTTTAATGTAGGAAATTTTGAATTAGCGACTATCAATGCCATCAACTACAGCTTTACCCATCAAAGAACGCCAAATATTGAGTTTTATCGTTACGCTTACAATGCTGATGCTGGTAATACTGCTAGTGAAAAGGAGTTTGCTTACAACGATAATGCTTATTCAGAAAACGTTAGAGTAGGTGTAATGTCAAACTGGGCTTTGATTATTAACCCAGCCAACAAAATCGAATTCCGTAACTTGTTTAACCAATTAGGTTCAAAAGAAACTGTTTTGAGAAATGGTTATAACAACAATAACATTGAGTTGAAAAACTACTCGATGACTTACGAACAAAAGAGTATCTATTCAGGTCAGTTGAGCGGTACGCATGAATTGTCGGATATGACAAAGTTGACTTGGACAGGTGGTTACGGATACACAAACCGTCAAGAACCAGACAACCGTCGTTTTACTTCGAGCCGTACATTGGGTAGCAACGATCCATTCACAATCAATATTCAACAATCACAAAGCCCGACGTTGCAGCAAGCAGCACGTTTTTACTCAGCATTAACTGAAAATGTAGTATCTGGACGTATCGACTTAGAGCATCGTATTGGTAAAGCAGATGCCACTGAAAAAGAATTGATTAAGCTTCGTGCTGGTACATATTTGGAGAAGAAAGACCGTAATTTCGCTGCTCGTTGGTTTGGTATCGTAAATGCTAACAATGTTGGTGATGCAATTTTGACACAATCACCTGAAAAATTCTTCGACCCAGCTAACTTGTCTACAACTGGATTGTTTTATAACGAAGGAACTGGATACGAAGATGCTTACAAAGCTCGTAACGAATTGTATGCTGGTTATGTAAACGCTTATGTTCCTTTCTCAAGCAAATTCAATGCTTCGTTTGGAGTAAGAGCAGAACAAAACCGTCAGCAGTTAGTAACGCTGAAACGTGGTAGTGGTGAAAAATTAAATGTTGACAGACCATTATTGAGCTGGTTGCCTTCTGTAACACTTTCTTATGTATTGAACGAGAAAAACCAGATTCGTGCAGCTTATAGCCAAACTGTAAACCGTCCTGAGTTCCGTGAGTTAGCGCCATTCCCTTATTATGACTTTAACTATGACGTAACTCGTGTAGGTAACTCTGAGTTGAAAACAGCAACTATTGCAAACTACGATTTACGTTACGAATTCTATCCGTCTGAAGGTGAAGTAATCTCACTTGCTGCATTCTACAAGCAATTTACTAACCCAATCGAAGCAAGAATTTTGAACGCAGGTTCGGGTATTGCCTTCGGTGTTGGAAATGCAGAAAAAGCATTTAGTAGAGGTTTGGAATTAGAAATGCGTAAATCATTGAAAGGCTTAGCAAGCTCGAAGTTTGTAGATAACCTAACACTTTTGTTGAATGCTTCAATCATTGATTCTGATGTAAAAACAGGCTTTAGCGGACAGTCTTCAGACAGTCGTTTCTTACAAGGTCAGTCTCCGTACTTGATTAACGCTGGGGTTTATTACAACGATAACGAAAGTAATTTATCTGCCAACATTCTTTACAACGTAGTAGGTTCTCGTATTTTCTTGGTAGGTGATGGCGTAGTATTCCCAACTGTATACGAAATGCCAAGAAATGTAATTGACTTAAACCTTACAAAAGGTTTCGGGAAACACATCGAGGTAAAAGTAGGTATCCAAGATTTGTTGAATCAACCATTTAGATTCTACAATGATACCAACAACGATAAGAAAATTGAAACTGGTAAAGATGATGTGTTTAGAACATACAAACGTGGTACTACATCAACTATCGGTATCAACTACAAGTTCTAATCCAGTAAGAAGATTGGTTAATTGTATATCAGTTATCAGTAAATTATCAAAATCCATTAGTTGAGTGATAGCTTCAGGAGTGAAACTAAACTCAGTTTTGTAAAACCGTACACAAACTTTTTTAACAGAATAAACAGAAGCCATAGCTTAACTATTTTGTCAAAAGCCAATATCAGAAATCATGAAAAATATACATAAACTTCTTTACATTGCTGCCATTGCTTTAGCAACTACTTCATGTGGTAAATTGGAAAACGATTTTCAGGAACCAACACCAGTAGCAAGTCGCGAAATGGTGGTAGTAAGAGGTTCTATAACATCAAATACCACTTGGACTGCCGATAAGAAATACCTTTTAAATGGTTTTGTGTATGTAGAAGAAGGCGTAACCCTAACGATTCAGCCAGGAACAATTATCAAGGGTGATTTGCCAACAAAAGGTACTTTGATTATCAAACCTGGTGCCAAAATTTTGGCTGAAGGTACAGAAGATAAACCCATCGTTTTTACCTCTAACCAAGCAATCGGACAACGTAAAGCAGGTGACTGGGGTGGTGTAATTATTTTAGGAAAAGCTAAAGTAAATAAGACGCCTATCACCATTGAAGGTGAAAACGTAACAACTTTTGGTGGCACCAACGATGCAGACAACTCTGGTATTTTGAAATATGTACGTATCGAATTTGCAGGTGTTGCTTTCGAAACTGATAAAGAAATTAATGGTTTGACATTGGGTGGTGTAGGTTACGGAACAAAAATCGACTATGTTCAAGTTTCTCACTCTGGCGATGACGCTTACGAATGGTTTGGTGGTGCAGTAAATGCAAAACACTTGATTTCGTACCGTACTTTGGATGATGATTTTGATACAGACAATGGTTTCTCAGGAAATGTACAATATGCTGTTGCACTTCGTGACCCATTAGTAGCTGACCAGTGTAGTTGTTCTGACTCAAACGGTTTTGAATCAGATAACGACGGTTCAGGTTCGACGGCATTACCACAAACTTCTGCCAAATTTGCAAACGTGAGTATCTATATCGCCAACGGCACAGTTGACAAAAAATACCGTTCAGCTTTCCGCATCAGACGTAACTCCGCTTTGAGTATCTACAATTCAGTGGTAAACGGTGCTTTCCCTAAAGCTGGATTAGAATTGGAAGGAACGTTGTCTCAAGATAACTTCAAAAATGGTAAATCAGATTATAGAGGTGTTGTAATTACAGGTGCAACTACTCCAATTTTGAATGTGGAGACAACCATGTTTAACGATGCTAATCGCAAAAATGCTATTAGCTGGTCATTAACAGATTTAGGTTTACAAGCAGATTTCAACCTTTTGGGAGCTCCAAAGTTTACCCCACAAAAAGGTTCAAGAATATTAGCTGATGGCGTAGTATTGCCAACAGGTTTCGATTCAGCGAGTTTCAGAGGTGCATTTGACGGCTCAAATGATTGGACTCAAAAATGGACGAATTTCAATCCTCAAACTACTGAGTACTAAAAGACAAGAAGTCCGTTAGGATTTTTTATATTGGTGTAATGAAGAAAAGCTTAAGGTGCTACCTTAAGCTTTTTTGGTTTTGATGAATGATAAGTAAGTTAGTGGGCAAAATAAAATTGCATTAGGCTGTAAGCCGTAGGCATTAGGCTTTCGGGTATCGGCTTTCGGCGGTGGGCTTTGGAAAAAAGCATGTTCTTGATTATTAAAAAACATTTTAAAACTCTTTGTCTGTTGCTTAGTGCCTAAAGCATACAACCTAAATCTTATTTTGCTTAAGTATTATTAGACCTGTACGAAAGATTTATCTTATCTTCAGAATAAAATTCCAGTAGCGGCAACCCTTGCGGTTGCCATGTTGAGTTGGGCTACCGCAAGGGTTGCTAATGATTAGAACGCTTTTGAATAAAATAATATCTTTCGTAAAGCCCTAATTGTGAATGTAAAATTTTGATTAATAAATGGTTCGTTGTTCAAATTCGCAATTCACAACTAGTAGTGTACGAAGGATTTTTTTAATTCCTTCGAGCCTGAAAAGCTAAGTACTT
>NZ_JBMLSD010000433.1:2837-6119 GCF_049240685.1 Flectobacillus sp. | reverse complement strand
AAAATCGAATAGTAAAGAAATAAAAATGCACCGCCTCGACTTTGGCGGTGCAAAATTACAAAGAACTTGGCTTTTTAGCTGTATTTTTTTACAAAAGGTTATTTAGTTGTTCCTTTTGCTACCGGAGAAGCATTTTTTAAAGCCGCCTTTACAAAATGTACAAACAACGGAGCAGGATTTACCACTGTCGATTTATATTCTGGGTGGAATTGAACACCAATAAAGAATGGGTGATCTTTGATTTCAACAATCTCTACCAAACCAGAGTCTGTATTGATACCTGTAGGAACCATTCCAGCCGCTTTGATTTGTTCAAAATAGTTATTGTTGAACTCATAACGGTGACGGTGACGCTCTTGGATATTTAGTTTTCCGTAGATGCTGTGTGCCAACGAACCTTTTTCAATTTTACAACCATAAGCACCCAAACGCATGGTACCACCTTTGTTAGTAATATCTTTTTGGTCTGCCATGATGTCGATTACAGGATGTGCCGTTTCAGGGTTCATTTCTGAAGAGTGTGCTTCAGCAAGACCCAATACGTTACGCGAAAACTCGATAACAGCACATTGCATACCCAAACAAATACCAAAGAATGGAATTTTGTTTTCACGAGCATATTTTACTGCGTTGATTTTACCTTCGATACCACGCTCACCAAAACCTGGGGCTACCAAGATACCATCCAAGTTGGCCAATCTGCTTTCATAACCAGCATCGATTAGCGTTTCAGAAGAAATCCAACGAATATTTACTTTTGTTTCACAAACCGCTCCCGCATGAATAATTGCTTCAGCAATAGATTTATACGAGTCTTTCAATTCTACGTATTTACCAACCAAACCTATGGTAATTTGGTCTGTAGGGTTTTTCAACTTACCCAAAAACGTTTTCCATTGGTCTAAATCTGCATCACGGTCGTTGTATATATCCAATTTGTACAATACTCTTGCGTCTAATTTTTCTTTACGCATCAATAATGGTACATCATAGATTGTCTCAGCGTCCATAGCCTCAATCACATCGTTGGCAGATACGTTGCAGAATAGGGCAATTTTGCGACGCATATCTTGTGGAAGAGGATGCTCTGTACGACATACCAAAATATCAGGCTGAATACCAGATTCTGATAATTGGCGTACTGAGTGTTGAGTTGGTTTGGTTTTAAGCTCACCCGCTGATGCCAAGTAGGGAACCAATGTTAGGTGGATAAACAACGTGTTTTTCTCACCTAAATCCCATTTTAATTGACGAGTAGCTTCAATAAAAGGAAGTGACTCGATGTCACCCACGCAACCACCGATTTCAGTGATTACCACGTCGTATTCGCCAGTTTCACCCAACAACAAGATGCTTCTTTTGATTTCATCTGTGATGTGAGGAACTACTTGAACAGTTTTACCCAAATAATCACCACGTCGTTCTTTCGTGATTACATTGTAGTAAATACGACCAGTTGTAATGTTGTTTGCTTGCGAAGTTGGTACGCCCAAGAAACGCTCGTAGTGACCCAAGTCAAGGTCAGTTTCGGCGCCATCGTTGGTTACATAACACTCCCCATGCTCATAAGGGTTAAGTGTACCCGGATCGATATTGATATACGGGTCAAATTTTTGAATAGTTACCGATAATCCTCTGGCTTGCAGAAGTTTTGCTAATGATGAGGCAATAATACCTTTGCCTAATGAAGAAGTCACACCGCCCGTAACAAAGATGTATTTCGCGGTTTTAGGTTGCCCTTTACCTGACATTGTAAGAAATGATTGATTTGTGAATTTTCCGATGAACGAAAGTTCATGGACGTTTCAGATTTCCCAAAGAAGATTTCATTTTAGAAAATCCGAAACTATGGTTACGGGATACAAAGGTAAGAAAATTACTTAGAACTCTAAGTGTAAAGTGGCTAAGTTTTTTTGAAGTGCCTGATTTTCAGGATAATATTTTTTTATTTTTTTTGAAGATACATTCTGCGAAAAATTTTACCTGATGATGGTCAGAAAACTCTTTCATCATCGACTGATTTCCGACAGTTTTTGATTGACTTAACAAAAATTGTATTTTTTCTTGTAACTCTTCTGGATTATTTGGCTCTACGGTAATTCCCAGTTGATTTCTTCTGGTAAGCTCTCCCATCAAACCATAATTGTAAGTTAAGAGTGGTTTTTGGGCAAAAGCTGAGCGCACCATAATGCCACTCATACCTATATGTTTTTGATACAAGCCCATAATTATATCAGAAAGGGCAAAGAATTGTTGAATCAACTCTGGCTCTACGAAATAATCAACTTTAACAATTTGTAAGTGGTTTGAACCCTCAATAGCTTTGAGTTTTTCGTCAAAACGGTATTTCTCTTCCGCAGTCCAACCACCTACTAACAGCAAGCAAGCATCTTGTTGCTGTTTTTGAGGTAATTGAAGTAATGCCTCCAGCGTTGGAATGATTCCTTTTCTTTCGTCCAAAAAACCAAAAATTAGAAAAACTTTTCGATGCGGTTCGATGCCCAATTGTTGTCTGAGCAGGATAGGAGCTTCCTGAGCAAAAGGATAGGTTTTGACAGGGTCAGGTAAATATAGTGCTTTGTTGCTATGCCATTTTTTTTGAATATATTCGGCAGCATAAGGGTCAAGACAGTAGAGATTGGTCAGCTTTTTAGAAAAAAGTAAGCCACGGAGCATCCATTTTTTACGAATAAAATTGATACGCTCTTTCCAAGAATCGGGACGATAATTGGTTAGGGTAGTTCTAAAAAAAATCCCTGAAAAAGTGCAAGGCGCTTGATTGCCTTTTTGTAAAATCGCCAATTGCAAATGGTCCAGATACATCAAAACGCCATGTTTAGCTTGAAATACTGACGCATATTTACAGAATAATCCCCATTCAAAATCTCCACGTTTGATGACATTATTCTCTGCTTGATACTGCTGAAATTCCTCCTCAGAAATATATTTCCACTCAAAAACCGAAGCGTCCACCGACATTCTTTGCGTGAGCTTAGCGTGTTTTGTGGCAAAGATGGGGCTTACCAAAGCTATTAATTTGATCGGTAAACGATGTTCAAGCTGATATTCAATCAAATGTGTAAGATATTCAGAATGATGACCAGAAGCATCTAAATCAAACAATAAAATAGTCGGGAAAGGCATTTTGAGTGATGAGTGAAGAGTTTTGAGTGAGGAGTTTTTAAATTATTTGGGATTTCAGATTTCGGAAAAATCAAACATTTCCGAAATCCAATATCTGAAATCCCAGATAACAAAGACACTTTGTCCCTATGTGCCTTT
>NZ_JBMLSD010000433.1:0-2737 GCF_049240685.1 Flectobacillus sp. | reverse complement strand
TTTAGGCATTCATCAAGCTTTCGATTTCGTCAGCTTCCATTGGAATACTTCCCATCAAATCGATATTGCTATCCTGAGTTACTAAAATATTATTTTCTAGACGAACACCTAGACCTTCTTCTTGGATATAAATTCCAGGTTCAATCGTAAATACCATACCTTCTTCAAAACGACGGTAGCGATTCCAAACATCATGCACATCCAAACCTAGGTGGTGTGATGTTCCGTGCATAAAGTATTTTTTGAATAAAGGAGATTCTGGGTTTTGATTTTTTACGTCGGTTTTATCAAACAAACCTAGTCCAATCAATTCAGACTCGATAAACATTTCTACCTCGTGTTGGTATTCACTCCATAAAACACCTACCTGCATGATAGATTTAGCGAATTTGAAAGCACGGTGCACAGCATCATATACCGCACGCTGACGAGCTGTAAAACGACCATTGACAGGAATTGTACGGGTTAAATCTGCATTGTAGTTAGCATATTCGGCTGCTACGTCCAACAACAACAAATCTCCATCTTTACAAATACGGCTGTTTTCGATATAGTGCAATACACAAGCATTAGCGCCCGAAGCAATAATTGGCTGATAAGCAAAGCCTTTTGAGCGATTGCGAACAAACTCATGGATAAGTTCTGCTTCTACCTCGTATTCTGTAACACCAGGTTTTACAAAATTTAAGAGTCTTCTAAAGCCTAATTCTGTAATACGAATAGCTTCGTTGAGTTGCGCAATCTCTACAGGGCTTTTGATTACGCGCAAATGGTGCATAAGCGGAGCCACGCGCTCAAGACGGTGCAAAGGATAGCGCTCTTTTACCCAGTTGATAAACTTCGCATCGCGTGTTTGTACCTCAGAGCTATTACGGATATGTTCGTTGGTGTTGAGATAAATGGCATCTGCCTCAAATACCAAAGTAGTTAATATTTGCTCAAATTGACTAGTCCAATAAATAGTCTGGATGCCCGAAACCTCTCTTGCGTGTTCTTTCGTGTATTTGTATCCTTCCCAAACCGCAATCAAATCTGATGTTTCACGCAAAAATAAAATTTCTCTCATACGAGGGTCTGGCGCATCTGGAAACAACAAAACAATGGTTTCTTCTTGGTCGATACCACTCAAATAAAACAAATCAGAGTTTTGTCTGAAGCCCATTGTACCGTCCGCATTGGTTGGCATAATGTCATTTGAGTTGAAAATCGCTATAGATTTTGGTTTCAATAGCTGGTTTAATCTAGCTCTGTTTGTTACAAACAGTTGACTATCTATTGGTAAGTATTTCATTGATGAGTGTTGATGGGGTTATTTTTTTTCGCACAAATAAATAATCTCCTCCTTCGGAAGAGCATAGCGTTCCACTTTGTCTTTGGGCATTTCCATCACAAAACGGTCTTGCGTTACATGCCAACCACCTTGTTCGAGGCGTTTGTGGTAGTCACGACCAAAAATACGGAAGTGGTCATCTTGTTTGAAAAGACGCTCACGCTCTTTCGGGTCGGTGATGGTTTTATCCTCAAAAGTAGTTTCCAAGTTCCAGTCTTGTGGCGATTGCATAATACCCCAACCGTTTGGTTTTAGTACACGACGCATTTCTTGCATACAACGAATATCATCGTCGACGTGCTCCAATACGTGATTACAGAAAACTACATCAAAAGTATTGTCCTCGAAAGGAATATTGTGCAAGTCCATTTTTACTTTTGCCAAAGGCGACTCAATATCAGCGGTGATATAGTCCAAGTTTTTCATTTTTTCGAAACGGTCGATAAAACAATATTCAGGCGCCACATGCAAAACTTTAAGGTCGGCTTTGAAGAAATTAGTCTTTTGTTGAAGGTATAAATACATCAAACGGTGACGTTCGAGCGCAAGGCAGTTTGGACAAAGAGCGTTATCACGAGGCTCAAGACGACCATAAGGAACGAATTTCGAAAATGTAGAGCCACAAACTGTACATTCCACCTTATTACCTCGCAAAAAGAACGCATATAGGTTCATGGCAAAGTGACTAACTAATTGCAAATACTTACGAGGAATGTTTCGGAGTGTCCAGCTAATAATTTTTTTCATGGAAATGATGGTCAAATATATTTTTTGCAAAGGTAAAAAATGATTCCGAAATAAAATAGGAGGGAGAAATACTGTCTCGGTTTTATATGATTATATTACCTGAAATGACGAATTTTGCCCTTCGTGGAATTACCTATAGCGATTATAGCGACGACTTTGTTGCTAGCCCAGTTTGCTGGAAAGAATTTCAATGAGGGCGAAATGTTAATTAATTATCAAAATAGATTATATCCCATGGCAAGAAAAAGAAAGGTATCGTTTATATTTTATGGTCAACATAAGGCTAGTAAGGAAGTATTGAAAGATTTTTTATTGTATGAAGAGATGTTTGATGAATTATTAAGAACTCATCTTCAACAATATATAGATCTTAAAACTAAAGTTGTTCGTTTGAAAATTTATTTTAGAGGGTTTGCAAATGAAGTAACGTCAGAAAGAGGTTTTTATCTCCCTACAACAAAGGCACCATTTTTTCAAAATAGTGTAATTTTTCATATCCATGATGTACTTGATGATACTTGGCTAGACATGACACATGACGAAAAAATAACTTACCTTAAAGATAAATGGATTTCACTTTTTAGATGTTTGCAACCTGAGTTTTGGACGATTGAGATAACGGAAGTTGTTTCAATTGTAGAAAAGGAAGTGTCACAACTT
>NZ_JBMLSD010000432.1:0-5231 GCF_049240685.1 Flectobacillus sp. | reverse complement strand
CAAGACTAAGTCTTGAAACAGTTATCCCTAGTTCGAGACTTTGCCTCGGACTCACTCTTGCTTCAGTTTTAAAACTGTTAAAAAAAATAGGTCCAAGACTAAGTCTTGAAACAGTTATCCCTAGTTCGAGACTTTGCCTCGGACTCACACTTGCTTCAGTTTTAAAACTGTTTAAAAAAATAGATCCAAGACTAAGTCTTGAACCAGTTTTCTCTTCTGCATTCTTCAATACTTTTTCATCCAAAAGACTTCAAATCAAGCCTTTTTTAGACGAGGCTTAATGTATTGATGATAAAATTCTGGATAAAATCTAAAAGCATAAATAAATGGATGAAGTACATTTACTTTTAGTTCTTTATACAAAATTACTTGTCCGATAATAAAACCAATAAAACTCGATACTAAAGTTGCTCTAGCCGCTCCCATTACGCCTTGTGAACTAATCAAAAAATAGTTCATCGCAATGTTTAAACAAGCAGAAAAAACTACAACAGAAAAGGTTAATTTAGTTTTTCCGATAGAATCAATAACGATACCAAATTGACGACCAAATGGTACAAAAATGCAATACAATAACGTGATTTTCAATAAAGGAATCGAGTCATCGTACTTTCCACCTGCAATGATGTTGACGATTAAATCAGAAAATAAATACAGAAAAATAATGGCTGGAATCACCAAAGCTAAGATTGTTCCTACCGATTTTTCATACAAATAGCGAACACCATCGATACCTTCCTGCGCACGTTTGGCGCTTTGCGGAAATACGATTGTAGCAATCGAATTGGTAGGTATTTCAATCAGGTTGGTAATTCTTACGGCCACATTAAACGCCCCAGAAGCCACAGGAGAGAGCATTGCCCCAAGCATCATTTGGTCGATAGTACCTGACAAAATAGAACTTACCGAGGTACCAAAGGTATATTTCCCAAAATGAAATAATTTACTAATCCATTCTTTATGTAATTGTCTATCCAAGGTCAAATGTTTTCTGGCATAGCTGTACCCAATCAGGGTGGCGATAACCACTGCCACAATTTGGATATACACCAAATACGCCAAAGGAATGGTAAACTTGGTAATAAAACAAACCAGAATAAATAAAAACAATACTGCTTGACGAACGAATGTGGTAATAAATACCCCGTTAAAAGCCAAATGCGCTTGCTCCACACTATTAAAAATCGCTAAAACCCCTGAAAGTAAGAAAGTGATATTATGCACATAAAACATCGGCTCCAACTCAGGCGTATGCCACATAACACTTAGATAATGTGAAAAAATCAGATTTAATATTACGCAAAACACCGATAAAGAGGCACTGATGGTTACTGAAGCCGTAATAATTGGCGTTTTTTCCTCAGGCTTTGCACCAGATAAAAATTTCACGAGCGCATTTCCAATCAAACCATTGCGAACCACCTCCAAAATCGAAGTAGTGGTCATGAAGAGCGTCCAAGCCCCAAACTGATTTTTGTCTAAAACTCGAACCAACATATAAAATCCTCCAAAGCCAAAAAGTACATTTGTCAAACTTTGAAGAATATTCAAGAAACCAGATTTAAGCCAATAATTATTTGCCATACGATTATGATTTTACGTAATGTTTTAGCACAAAGTCTCTAGCCTCTTCATTGGTTTTGGCATGATAAATCGTAGCTCCTGAAAGTTTAGGAAAAAGTGTTTTGAAACAACCAAAATGATGTTCTGGGCCTTTTTTTGATAAAATAATATTTGCCCCTTTAAAACAACTTGCCAAGGCTGCTGTACCACCATGAATTGATATAAACTTTTCGCAATTGGCGTATACAGATAATTGAAAATGGTTGTAATTTCTGGCTTTAATTTTGTTTTCTTTGTACAAATCCTCCATCAACACTACTTCAGGATGGGTTTCGGCCAACCATTCGTAGTCATTGAGCTCATATATGTCGCTGGTGTCATTGGTAATATTCTGTGGGCGTGGGCGATTGTATAAAATGGTATAGTCTTTTTTCAAATGACTAATCATAAAATCTAAATCTTCGATACTATAAAAACTGATGGGAGGCCCTCCCCATTCCATATTATATCGATTCGCAATCATCAACATTGGTTTGTCATAAACGTAGATATCATTCTTAAAGTGCTCTTTATAAGGCACTTCGAGCCATTTTATCATATCATAATCCTGACTATACAGAACCCTTGGAAGTTCAAAATTATAATTTCCTTCGTTGGTTCTTACATCAAAAACTTCTTCGTGATGTGGCGAAAAGAAATACATTTCTTTGGTAAACAAGGCAGCCTTCGTACTTTTTAAAGTGCCGTTTTTATAATGCCAATACGCAAAAGGAATGGTAAATTCAAGTTCAGGAGCAAATTCGCCTTGAAATTCGATTTCTTTATAGGGTTTCTTGAATACATAATCTTGCAACACATACTTCCACTGCGTGAGCTGACACCGATAGGTGTGACGATAATAATATCTAACATCTGGGGTCATTCGTCCGTGACGGAGTAAGACAATCAAGCTTAGAAATTTGTTTAGGATATTTTCAAACATAAGTACATGGGTTGAAACAATATAAAGAAATTTGGGTCGAAGTTTTCTTGAAATATCTATTCAAGTAGAAAAACACCTATCAAGGATTATGCCGAAAGAGAAATTTCTTTTTTTAAATATAGAAATTAAATGATAAACAAAAAGACTTAAATAGCTTTTTTTTATTTTCTTTCAATCAAAACAGCCTTTTCCTTTCAAATTTTAGCAAAAAGTATTCCAACAATCAAGTCTCAAGCCCTAATTTGTTTAAATGCGCTCTTATCCCAACATTTCAACATTAATACCTTAACTTTACAGTTTTAACTACGCTATCAAACATGGCGATATCTGTATTAATAAAAAAAATGATTCGACTCAACAAACAAAGATGCTATTTCCTTCTGGCTCTAACCTTGATAAGTTTGAGTACTTGGGGACAAAAATCAAGTTTTGATTTAATTCCGCTAGGTGTAAAAGGCGGAACAGACGAAAGTAATATGTCGTGTTATATGCTTGGACCAAGCGGCTCGGAGCAATTTGTGGCCTTGGACGCAGGCACCGTGTATGCAGGTTTACAAAAAGCTGTAGCACAAAAAACCTTTGCGCTAACAGCTTCACAAGTGATGCGAAAGTATATAAAGGGTTATTTTATTTCACATCCTCACCTCGACCATGTTTCTGGGCTTATTATCAATTCGCCTGGCGACACCGCTAAAAGTATTTATGCCACTCAAAAGTGCATGAACATCATTCAAGAACACTATTTTAATGATAAAACTTGGGTGAATTTTGGTGATGCAGGCCTTGGAGTGTTGTTGAAAAAATACCATTACGCAACTTTACCCCTTGAAAAAGAGGAGAAGATTTCAAACACAGATATGACAGTAAAAGCATTTTCCTTGAGTCATATCGAACCTTTTGAAAGTACTGCATTCTTGATAAAACATCGAGATTCTTATGTTTTATACCTTGGCGATACCGGACCAGATGAATTAGAAAAAGCAGGTAAGTTGAAAAATCTTTGGAAAAATATAGCTCCTTTAATTCAAAATAGGCAACTAAAAGGTATTCTTATCGAAGTTTCGTTTCCTAACGAACAACCCAATCATCTCTTGTTTGGTCACCTTACACCACAATGGCTGATGAAAGAAATGAGTATTTTGGCAGACCTCGCTGGCAAAGAAAATATGAAAGGCCTGAACGTGGTTATCACGCATTTGAAACCGCCAACGATTAACGAACAAAAAATTATCGAACAGGTAAAAGCTCAAAATTCTCTCGGCTTGAATATTATTTTCCCACAACAAGGAGAAAAAATCAAGCTATAGATTGCTTTCGGCTTTCATGAAATACCAATGAAAGAGCACGCATCCCTACAGCCCCGACAGAGAAAAGTTTGATTATGATACTTTTGTGAAAATTTAAAACCAACTATCCAAATTAATATGAAAAATGTACTTTTAGGATGTGCTTGTTTATCAATCATGTCTTTTTCTTCTGGTTTTTCTTGCAAAACAAAAGGAGGTTTGGCACAAACCACCGAAAACACTACCGTTGATACACAGCCAAAAATCAAGACTAATATCATTGTCAACGACATGGATATTATTTGGGGAATGGATTTTCTACCTAATGGTGACCTACTTTTTACAGAAAAACAAGGTAAATTTTACCGTTATTCTGGCGGAAAAACGACTGAACTTTCGGGAGCACCAACGGATGTATTTGTAAAAGGGCAAGGTGGTTTATTGGACCTAAGAGTGCATCCCAAATATGCACAAAATGGTTGGATTTATGCTACTTATGTAAGTAAAGGAACTGATGATGGCTCACAATTAAATTTGATTCGTTTCAAACTCAGCGGAGATACCTTTACAGATACTGAAACCATTTTTAAAACGCCTGCCACCAATACAATGTACAATCACTACGGTAGCCGTATTGAATTTGACAATAATGGTTTTTTATTTTTATCAATCGGTGAAGGCGGTGCAACTAGCTACGGCGGTGCCGAATCGCCCAATATGAATGCACAAAATGTGACAATTCCTTGGGGAAAAGTCCACCGAATGACCGACGACGGTAAAATCCCAAATGACAATCCTATATTAGAAGGTAACTCTGCACCTTCTACGGTTTATTCGTATGGACACCGCAACCCACAAGGATTGGCATTTAATCCAACTACACAAGAAATTTGGGAATCTGAGCACGGCCCTCGTGGTGGCGACGAAGTGAATGTGATCCAAAAAGGCAAAAACTACGGTTGGCCAGTAGTATCTTATGGTATCAACTATGATGGAAAAACTATTTCTAAAGCTCCTGCAAAAGACGGGGTAACACTGCCCAAACATCAATACACTCCATCTATCGGGACTTGCGGTATCGCTTTTATTACAAGTGATAAATATAAAGGTTGGAAAGGAAGCTTATTAGTTGGAGGCCTGGCTTACCAATATTTAAGTCGTCTTGAAATCAAAGATGGAAAAGTGGTAAAAGAACATAAACTATTGGAAAGTATCGGTCGTGTTCGTAACGTAAAACAAGGTCCTGATGGCTTGATTTATATTTCTGTAGAAGGCCCAGGACGAATTATTCAGTTACTTCCAGAATAATTTTCATTACACAAATTTAGTGAGTTGATATTGAGTCAATTAGTGATTATGTTAAAATTTAGATTCTCCCAGTAGAGACGCAATGCTTGCGT
>NZ_JBMLSD010000431.1:0-6205 GCF_049240685.1 Flectobacillus sp. | reverse complement strand
CAATCTTAAATTTTATTTTGCCCACTAACTTAGGTTAATGGGCAAAGTAAGATCTAATTTTCCTGTTTTAGGCACAAGGCAAAGCGTGTTAAAATGTTTTTTAATAACCACAGCCATACTTTTTACAAAGCCCACTGCCGAAAGCCGATACCTGAAAGCCGAAAGTACAATCTTAAATTTTGAGCTTTTGGCTTTCAGCCTTTAGTATTCGTCAAATAGATATTTACCGTTACTAAAAAAACACTCTTTGCCTTATGCCTGTTGCCTTGTCACTAAATTCGTAAAACTATTTGTTTAGTTGTGTAATTAAAAATTTAGTTATAAATTCGAAGGGTAAATTTCATAAACCTTCTTACCCTTCGAATTACTATGAAGAAACTCCTATTACTCCCTCTTTTTATTCTTCTATGTCATACCTTGACTGTTGGTCAAAGTGGACAAAACTCTTGGCAAGATTTGATTGCTAAAGGACAATATGCTAAGGCTATTCAGTTGTTATCGGCAAAAGAAGATACCCTTTCTCAAAATAATGTAATGACCTTGGCTTTTTGTCATCAAAAACTGGGTCACCTTCCGCAAGCCAAAAAGTACTATTTGCAGTTACTTGAAAAAAATCCCAAATCTCAAGAACTATTGATGAGCTTGGCTGGCATAGCAGACCGAGAAGCCAATATTCCTCAAGCGCTAGGCTATTACCAAAAGCTTGTATCGCTCGATACTACCAATCATTTCTATCTGAAAGAAGTGGCAAGAAATCTTGTAAAACAAAGAAAAAATGAAGAAGGAATAGCTTTGCTTGAAAAGGCCGTCAAATTAGATTCTTCTGATATTGATGCTTTGGCAGATATTTCTAATCTTTTACTGAATGAAACCCAAGAAAGTAAAGCGATTAATTACATAAAAAAAGGAATGGAATTGGATAGTAATTCTATTAAAATGAGACAATTGCGTGCTAGGTATGCTTATCGAAATTTTGATTATGAACAAGTACGAAAAGATTTGAAGTACACCCTTTCCAAAGGTGATTCTTCCGTTTTGTATCAGCGATTATTGGCAACTTCCTATTTTTATTTGGATAGTTTAGCGCAGTCTATCTTTCTTTTTAATCGATTGATAGAAAGGGGAGAAGATAACGAACTCGTTCGTGCGGGTTTGGGATATGCTTTGATTGCTACGACAGACCAAAATTTGATAATGAAAGGCACCAACAATATGTTTGCTGCAATTAAGCTTGGAACTTCAGAAAAGATTTCAGATTATCGTCTTGCCATAGCTGATGCGCAAGTACGATTGAAGGAATACAACTGGGCCGCAAAAGAATATAAGCATATTATTGACACCTATCAACGTCCAAAGGCCATATTTAAACTAGCAGAACTTTATGAAAAGCATTTAAAAGATGCTGAATTAAGTAAAATCTATTACCAAGAATATGCTAGAACTTGTCAGTTGGAAAAGAGTAAGAAGAATATAGATTGTTCCAATCTAAATGTTGCTTTACAAAAACTCAATCTTGCGCCAGTCCCCAAAATTTATGCACAAGATGTAAAAGGAATTAAAGCTGATTCATTAAGAATAGATACTTCTGATGCATTGCAAGTGGAGGATCATTAAAAAAAGGCATCAGGCAAAAGGGGATAGGCAATAGTTTTATTGTTCATTTCCCTCTTTGCCTGGTGCCTTACCCCTTATTTACTTCTTTTGTGCTTAAACCTCCTATGCGACCAGAGCCAATCTGCTGGGTTTTCTTGAATAGATTTTTCCAAAGTTCTTGCATATATCTCTGTGATTTCGCCCATCTGATATTGATTATATGGGCGTTCCACCAGCAAGGAGTAATTGATGACATATTTCCCACGACGTTTTCTTACTAATTCTCCATAAAGAATAGGATAATTAAAACTACGAGCCATTTTTTCTGTCCCTAAGAAGAAATCAGTTTCTTGATGTAAAAAAGTAGTCCAATAAGCCAAATCTGGAGTTTCGGCAGCTTGGTCAGAGATAATCCCCACAATACGAGCTTGCCCTTTCTTTTTCACCATTTCCCGAAAAGTTTGTTTCATCGGAATAGGCGTAATATCAAAACGAGAACGAATGGTATACATCAACTTATCAAAAAACGGACTTGAAAGCGGTTTGTAAATCACATCGATAAGCACACCAGTCTGCGTAGTTCGAGGAGGGATAAGTTCCCAACAATTCAGATGACTAGACATAATCAGCATCACTTCATTATTACGTAAGCATTCATCAATCACCTCTTGTCCATTTATCTCCACCATTTTCTCTAAGTCATTTACCGAAATTGTGAGTAATTTTAGGGACTCAACAATCACATCACATAAGTTATGATAAAAATCTTTCGCTAATTTTTGATGTTCTTGAGCAGTTTTTTCAGGAAACGAGTTTTTTAAATTCATTAAAACTACTTTTTTCCTGTACTTAATAACATAAAAAGTCAGGAAAAAAAGAAAATCTGAAAAACCGTACAAAAGTGGCATAGGAAGCCAAGAAAGCATTCTAAAAAAAAACATATAAGAGATTTGATAAAAATCAGATTACTACTGAATTATGGTAGCGTAATTATTTTGGATAATACTCGAAATATTGAATATTTTAGAAACATAAATTCCAAATAAACATTGGTAAATTCTGCGAAAAAAGATTTTTTACGTTAAAAAATCGGCAAAAAGTTGCTTAATATTTGAAAAATTACCCCAAATTCATTATTTTAGATAAATGATTATTGATTTACATTATCTGCCAAGCCTTGAATATTTTGCTTGCATTTTACAGCACGAAACTATTCGGATAGAGGCTTATGAGTATTACGAAAAGCAAAGTTACCGAAATCGTTGTAAAATACTTGCTTCAAATAAAATAGATGTTCTGTCGGTTCCTGTTCAAAATGGCAACTCAAAAATTATCGTGAAGGACATCAAGGTCGAGTATCATCAAGATTGGGTACGTCGTCATTGGGGAGCTATTTATTCAGCTTATGGCAAAGCACCATTTTTTGAATACTATGCAGACTATTTTGCAAAAATATTTGAAAAGAAACCTGACTTTTTGTTCGATTTGAATATGGAGTTGCTGACAATTTGTCTCAAACTTTTAAAAGTCGAAAAAAAGATTATATTTACAGAAGAATACGAAAAAGTAGCTCAAAACGATTACAGAGGGCAAATACATCCGAAAAGGTCTTACAGCCAAAATAATATTTATGAGCCAGTAATGTATCGGCAAAATTTTGGCAGTGAATTTGAGCCCAATTTATCAATTCTCGACTTATTATTTTGTCAGGGAAATCAAGCCAAAAAGATACTTGAGCAATCGGCTCTCAAATGAACAAACTTGGCGAATTTAATGTTATTAAGGTAGTTTGGAAGTCTCAGTTGTCTTTGCTTTTAAACTATGAACCAGAAAAAACGAAACTCTTTCGCATGGAGGCAAAATTTTCAAACAGAGTAAAGGAGGTAATCTCCCTAGCCCGCGAAGAAGCGATTAGGTTAGGACATGATTATATAGGCACGGAACACCTCGTTTTAGGTATGATTCGTGAAGGCGAAGGAATTGCACTCGAATTAATCAAAAAGTGTGGGGTAAATCTCGACGACCTACGTATCACCATCGAAAAAGCTACTCAAGGAGTGGCTCGCTCTAATTACACCATCAAAAACAAACAGGATATCCCTCTGTCTCGTCAAGCAGAGAAAGTCCTTCGTGTAACTTATTTAGAAGCACGTATATTTAAAACGAATCTTGTTGGAACTGAGCACCTGTTGATGGCGATTCTCAGAGATGAGGACAACTTGGCTCGCCAAATTTTGGAAAAGTTCCAAATTAACTATGATATGATTAAGGACATGGTCGAATATCAATCTAACCCAAATATCAAATCGGGACCGTCTGATACAGATGATAACGATGATGACGCAAGATCGTTTGCGAGTGGCTCGGGCATGGGTAGTGGTGCAACGGCCAATAAAGGAGCTGAGAAATCTAAAACTCCAGTATTGGACAACTTCGGTCGTGACCTTACCAAAATTGCTGAGGCAGGAAAATTAGACCCAATTGTTGGTCGTGAAAAAGAAATCGAACGTGTAGCTCAAATCTTGTCTCGCCGTAAAAAGAATAACCCAATCTTG
The DNA here is from genome assembly GCF_049240685.1 of Flectobacillus sp. Lineage (NCBI taxonomy): Bacteria > Pseudomonadati > Bacteroidota > Cytophagia > Cytophagales > Flectobacillaceae > Flectobacillus > Flectobacillus sp. Next base: position 2,057 of record NZ_JBMLSD010000431.1, on the reverse strand, counting down.
ATTGGTGAGCCAGGGGTAGGTAAAACAGCTATCGCTGAGGGTTTGGCGCTTCGTATCGTTCAGAAAAAAGTATCTCGCGTGCTTTTTGGCAAACGTGTTGTTACGCTTGACTTGGCTTCTTTGGTGGCTGGTACAAAATACCGTGGTCAGTTTGAGGAGCGTATGAAGGCGGTAATGAACGAACTTGAAAAGTCTCCAGATGTAATCTTATTTATCGATGAGCTTCATACAATCGTTGGAGCTGGCGGTGCATCGGGTTCTTTGGATGCTTCAAATATGTTTAAGCCAGCTTTAGCTCGTGGCGATATCCAAGTTATCGGTGCAACTACTTTAGATGAATATCGTCAATATATCGAGAAAGACGGTGCCTTGGCTCGTCGTTTCCAAACTGTAATGGTTGATGCCACTACGGTAGAAGAAACTATCGAAATTTTGAATAACATCAAAGATAAATACGAAGATCACCACCACGTAACCTACACTCCAGAAGCTATTGAGCAGGCAGTGAAGTTGTCAGAACGTTATATTTCTGACCGTTTCTTGCCAGACAAGGCTATTGATGTGTTAGATGAAGTGGGTGCTCGTGTACATATCTCTAATATTACCGTACCTGATGATATTGTGCAGTTGGAAGGAGCTATCGAAAATATCAAGAAGGAGAAAAATGCGGTAGTAAAATCTCAAAAATACGAAGAGGCTGCTCAATTGCGCGACCGCGAAAAACGTTTGTTGGAGCAATTAGACAAAGCAAAACGTGATTGGGAAGAAGATACCAAACGTCGTCGTTATACAGTGGCTGAAGAAAGCGTAGCAGAGGTAATTGCCCAAATGACGGGTATCCCTGTGAGTCGTGTGGCTGCTACTGAAGGTCAGAAATTGTTGAACATGAATGAGGAGTTGAAAGGTAAAGTTATCGGTCAAGACCCAGCGATTGTGAAGTTGGTAAAAGCTATCCAACGTACTCGTGTAGGTTTGAAAGATCCGAAAAAACCAATTGGTTCATTCATTTTCTTAGGGCCTACAGGTGTTGGTAAAACTGAATTAGCGAAAGTCCTAGCTGGATATTTGTTCGATAAAGAAGACGCGCTTATTCGTATCGATATGAGTGAATACATGGAGAAATTCAGCGTATCTCGCCTAATCGGAGCGCCTCCAGGATACGTTGGTTACGAAGAAGGTGGTCAATTGACTGAGAAAATCCGTCGTAAGCCTTATGCTGTTGTATTATTGGATGAAATCGAAAAAGCTCACCCAGATGTATTCAACTTGTTGTTGCAAGTATTGGACGATGGTATCCTAACAGATGGTTTGGGTCGTAGAGTAGACTTCCGTAATACCATCATCATCATGACGTCTAATATTGGTGCTCGTGATTTGAAAGACTTCGGAACAGGTATTGGTTTCTCAACAAAATCTAAAGCAGATAGCTTAGACGAAACAGTAAAAGGAACTATCCAAAATGCTTTGAGAAAAGCATTCTCTCCAGAGTTCTTAAACCGTTTGGATGACGTAATCGTGTTCAATTCTCTTGAACGTGAACACATCCACTCAATTATCGACTTAATGTTGAAAAAATTGTTTACAAGAATTTCAGCATTGGGTTATACGGTGGAATTGACCGAAAAGGCAAAAGATTTCATAGCAGAAAAAGGATACGACCAACAATATGGGGCTCGTCCTTTGAACCGTGCAATCCAGCGTTATTTGGAAGATCCTGTTGCTGAAGAAATCCTAAAAGGTGATTTAGCCGAAGGCGATGTTATCTTGGCTGATTATTCGGGCGAAGGAGATTCTCTAACATTGACTCGTACTTCTGCGGCAGCGCCTGCAACAGAAGAATAAAATAAGTACAAAATTAAAAAGAGAGCTTGGTGAAAACTAAGCTCTCTTTTTTGTTTATGGATGTAGCATAATGGAATAAAACATTAAAAACATAAATCATCCCAATTTTTTAGAATTGAGATTATTCTCCAAGTTTTTATCAAACATGAGTCATCCCTAATTTAGCGATTGAGTGATTGAGCGAATGAGTGATTATGTTAAAATTTAGATTCTCC
>NZ_JBMLSD010000430.1:0-8289 GCF_049240685.1 Flectobacillus sp. | reverse complement strand
TGCCTATTACCTATTGCCTATTGCCTAATGCCTATTACCTATTGCCTAATGCCTATTGCCTAATGCCTATTGCCTGTTACCTATTGCCTAATGCCTATTGCCTGTTACCTATTGCCTAATGCCTATTGCCTAGAGGCAAATATACTAGTGACTTTCGCTAATCAACGGCCTGAATTTGTCTGTTGATAGATAAGACCTCCTTCCCTCCTACCTTTTCATAGACCAAATCGCCGCTTGTAATAAGAAAATGCTTAATAAAAAATTGATTATCTGTTTTTACCACAAACGTATATTCCCCATCTTCAAGCCCCGCCAAGTTCAGGTTGAGCATTGCGTGGGTGTCTTTTAAATTTGCCTCCTTTTGTTCAATAAACTCTGCCGAGTTGCGCGGACGTAAGTAAGTCATAATTGACTCAGACTGTGCATGATTTATAAGAATTTTGTAAATCAAAGGATTTTTTTCATCCTGATGAATATCCACAAATAGGCCCGCTTTTCCTGCCTTTTTTAGTTCTTTGTGTCGAGCCTCATCAATGCTGATAAACTGAGCTTTTGCCAAAAAGCTTGAGCAAATGAGTATGATTACGTAAAGGATAAATTGAGGTGCTTTCATATCAGTATTGTATGTATTTGGTGAAACAAAATAGTTTTACTAGAGCTTTAAATACTTGTAATACAATAAATTGAGTGCACAAAATTATTTTTGAAAGATGGGTGTATCAATGATAATACAAGGTGAACAAAAACAATAATTATCAAGCATAGTCACAAGTCAAACTCATTGTTTGTCTGTAAACCGCTGCAAATATGATAGGAAGGATATAAAGTTTGTAAGTATAAATTGGAGGTAGGGATATCTATTACAAGATAATAATTAGCAATTTATGAAACTACTAATGCTTAATTTTTTTTGTACCTTTGCGGTTCTATAGAATGAACTATAAGATTTTTAGCTATAACCGACAATGTTTGAGAATTTAAGTAATAAACTTAATACCGCCATGCGCACCCTTAAAGGTAAGGGACGCATCACGGACGTTAACGTAGCCGCTACAGTGAAAGAAATCCGTCGTGCCTTGATGGATGCCGATGTTAACTACAAAGTAGCGAAAGAAATTACCGACCGCATCAAAGATGAAGCGATGGGTCAAAAAATCGTTATTGCAGTTGACCCAGGTCAGATGTTGGTAAAAATTGTACATGATGAGCTCGTAAAATTGATGGGTTCGCAAGTACAAGGTATCAACCTTAAAAATGACCCTTCTGTTATCTTGATTGCTGGTTTGCAAGGTTCTGGTAAAACTACATTTTCAGGTAAGTTGGCTCAGTACCTCAAAAAATCAGGTCGTAACGTACTCTTGGTAGCCTGTGATATTTACCGTCCTGCGGCGATTGACCAGTTGAAGGTACTAGGAGAACAAGTAGAAGTAGAGGTTTATGCTGAACCAGAAAACAAAAATGCTGTACAAATTGCCCAAAATGCGCTAGAATATGCTCGCAAAATGGGTAAAAAAGTAATCATTGTCGATACTGCTGGTCGTTTGGCTGTAGATGAGGCTATGATGAACGAGATTGCAGCGGTAAAACAAGCTATCAAACCATCTGAAACCTTGTTCGTAGTAGACTCTATGACAGGTCAGGATGCCGTGAATACTGCAAAGGCGTTCAACGACCGTTTGAATTTTGACGGGGTGGTTTTGACCAAGTTGGATGGTGATGCGCGTGGTGGTGCGGCGCTTTCTATTCGTCACGTAGTTGAGAAACCAATCAAGTTTATCTCGACAGGTGAGAAAATGGATGCCCTTGACCAATTCTACCCAGATCGTATGGCTAGCCGTATTTTGGGTATGGGTGACGTACTTTCCTTGGTTGAAAGAGCTCAAAATGCCTTTGACGAAGAAGAAGCAGAACGTATCAATAAGAAAATCCGTCAAAACCAATTTAGTTTTGAGGACTTCTATTCTCAATTGCAACAAATCAAGAAAATGGGTAATATCAAAGATTTGATGGGCATGATTCCAGGTATGAGTCAAGCTATCAAAGACGTTGATATTTCGAATGATTCGTTTACGCCAATCGAAGCAATTATCCAGTCGATGACTCCAAAAGAGCGTCAGAAACCAGAATTATTAGATATGTCTCGTAAGAAACGTATTGCTGCTGGTTCGGGTACTTCGGTACAACAAATCAACAACTTGTTGAAGCAGTTTGAAGAAATGCGTAAAATGATGCGTATGATGAACCGTGTACAAGATGGTAAAATGAAATTGCCTAATTTTCCAAAAAGATAAGTCAAAATCATTTTTAGGCGCTTTAGGCTTTAAGCCGCATGCATTAGGCAATTACCTTATTTTGCTTACAGCATAAAGCATAAGTAATATCAGTCCTTTAGTAAATGCACATACGTTTTGGCGTGTGTGCATTTATTTTTACATCACTATGAAAATCAAAGAAATAAATCATATCGCCCATTTTGTCAAAGACCTAGAGGCGTCGAAAGAGTTTTATGGAAATATCCTAGAATTGCCAGAAGTACCTCGCCCAGCTTTTGATTTTGAGGGGGCTTGGTATGCTCTGGGCAGACATACTTTGCATCTAATTGCTGGACGTACCGATGAAATTATTGTTAGCGGGACAAGACGAAATCATTTTGCAATAGAAGTGGAAGATATAGAAGAGTGTGAAGCCTTTTTGAAGGCAAAAAAAATACCTATGGTAGGCCCCAAAATGCGCCCTGATGGCGTGCCACAAATTTTTATTCAAGACCCTGATGGTTATTGGATAGAGTTTACTTATTGAGTGAATGAGTGATTATTTTAAAATTCAATTAAAGTAATCACTCAATTAAGTAATCGTGCATAATAAGATTCAGGTTATGTGTTTTAGGGAACAGGCACAAGGCAACAAGTGTTAAAATGTTTTTAACAACCACGAACATGCATTTTTCCCATAGCCCACCGCCGAAAGCCAATACCTGAAAGCCTAAAGCACAATCTTAAACTTTATTTTGCGTACTAACTTATTCTACTGGTGAAAAATTGATTAATGTCAGAGCTTTTTGGGCTTCCTCGGGTTTTTGTGTACCTATGAGTAAAGAGCTATTATCTTTAAAAACCAGTTGAATTCCCATATCTCCCGAAATATTCAACGCTCCTCCCACATTCCCCAATCCTACACGATATCCCCAGCCTCCATATTCTGATAATGGCGCATATTTTCGTACATAAACTTCGGCAAGCATATCCCAACGATAGATTCTAAAGCTTTTTTGAAGAGGAATAAATCGTACATAAATACCATCTTCATATATGATTGTTTCAAGACAAAAAGAGCGCATAAAGAGCGTAAATGCCAACATTGCTAACACGGCAATCCATAATCCTGTATTGCTCATAGGATGGTCACCAAAGGGAATTTTTAAATAGATTTGCTGAATCCAGCCATAAATGAAGAGACTATTTGTGCCAAATAAAATCAACCACATCCACCATTGGTTAAAGCGTTGTTTTTCAATAAAAAGAGGTTGTTTTTCCATAGGTTTGAAAATATATAGACCTGAGATTAGATACAATTGGGGCAATGAGGAGATTTTTATCAAAATCTATAGTGCTGTTTTATAAAGTTAAGAATTGAATGCAAGCAAATAACCTCATCAATACAGACTTCTATTAAATTTCATTCTTACGTAAAGTCTTGTATCATTCCCTAGAAAAATGATATTTACTTCTTCAGTAATGATACTCAATGGAATATACAAAAAATTGTATTTCAAAAGCATAGCCCTTAATAATTAAAAACTAAATACTTATAATAGTACAATTCCCTTCCTGTTACAGTGATATAACGTTTTGATAGATAATTAAATTATAGGAGAAATATCGAGTAGAATTATAACCTATAGTTATTTTATATATAGCTATTAGTAATCAAAAAACAGCAATATTCAAAGATGGCTTAGGACAGTTGTAAGGTGTATAAAGGGTTATATTTGTAGAATAATATTTGTTTTTCAATAATCAAACTTCATATAATCACAATTTTAAGGTTTGCAGGTTGTTCCAAATCGACCTAAATCTTAGACTATGTAAAAAGACCTTTTTATGGAATCTATTCTTGGCGTTATTTTCCACTCGGTAGGTGGTTTTGCTTCTGGGAGTTTTTATATCCCTTACAATCGTGTAAAATCATGGGCATGGGAGAGTGCTTGGATTGTTGGCGGGGTAGTATCGTGGCTTCTTGTACCACATTTAGCTGCCTTTTTTACCATTCCCGATTTTATGGAGATTATCAAAACTACCGACCAAGGTGTAATTTTTTGGACATTTTTGATGGGCTTACTTTGGGGTATCGGTGGCCTGACCTTCGGTTTGGCTATGCGTTATTTGGGTATGTCGTTGGGTATGTCTATCGCTTTGAGCTTGTGTTCTACATTTGGGTCTTTATTGCCTGCCGTCTATCGTGATTTGTTTACTAATGACGTTGAGGGTACTTTCTCCTATATGATTAGCCATACTGGCGGTCAGGTGGTATTGTTGGGCATTTTGGTTTGTTTGGGGGGTATCATGGTTTGTGGCAAAGCTGGTATGATGAAAGAAAATGAACTCACCGAAGAACAAAAGAAAGAAACAATCAAAGAATTTAACCTAACCAAAGGGCTTATCGTAGCTACTATTTCGGGTATGATGAGTGCTTGTTTCAACTTTGGTATTGAGGCAGGAAAGGCCATGGCCGAAGCAGCCGTGGCAAAAGGATGTAATCCATTATTCCAAAACAATGTTATCTTTGTAGTGGTACTCTGGGGTGGGTTTGTGACCAACTTTGTATGGTGTATGTATCTCAACACACGTAACAAAACTTTTGGTGATTATCTAAACACCAAAGCCCCTCTAACAAAAAACTATACTTTTGCAGCAGTGGCTGGTACAACATGGTTTTTGCAGTTTTTCTTCTATGGAATGGGCGAAAGTAAATTAGGCAATGGGGCTAGCTCATGGATTTTGCACATGGCAACTATTATCCTAACTTCTAACTGCTGGGGTATCGTATTAGGCGAATGGAAGGGTGTTTCGAAACCTACTTTCCGTACGATTTTAACAGGTATTGGTATTATCCTCTTATCGGTAATTATTGTCGGTATCGGTAATTCTCTATGAAAAAAGAGCGTTTTTTAGAACATTTGAATATTGATGAATTTTCGGCAACCCCGAAATATCAGCAACTTGTCAACTCGGTACTTAGTGCTATTAGACAGGGTATCCTCACAACGGGGGATTTATTGCCCTCGATAAACGAACTAAGTATCGAGTTCGATATTTCACGTATTACCGTCGAAAAGGGCTATAACGAACTGCGTAAGTTGGGCGTTTTGACTTCGTCGCCAGGAAAAGGCTATTTTGTGGCAAGTACTTTTTTGTCGCAAGAACTCAAGATTTTCTTGGTGTTCAATAAACTAAGTCCGCACAAAAAAATTATTTATGATGCTTTTGTCAAAACACTGGGCGACAAAGCGGCTATTGACTTTTATATTTACAACAACGATTACGTACTTTTTAGTAAACTACTGGGACAACAAAAAAGCAATTATACACATTATGTTGTGATTCCGCATTTTATTGATGAGGAAGAAAAAGCGTATCAATTGCTAGATCAGCTCCCAAAAGACAAACTGATAATTATTGATAAAAAAGTCAAAGAGATTCAGGGAAGTTATGGGGCTGTGTATGAAAACTTTGAAAAAGATATTTTTAACTCATTGAGCCAAGCTTTGGATGCTTTGAGTAAATATCATACCATTAAATTAGTCTTTCCTGAGCATAGCTATTATCCTCAAGAAATCTTGAAAGGATTCAAAACTTTTTGTAGTAATTATGCCTTCAATCATCATATTGTACATAATTTGGACGAAGAACCCGTCAATGAAGGAGAGGTTTTCATTAGTTTGATGGAAGATGATTTGGTAAAATTATTAGAAAAAATCATCACCCTAAATCTGACTGTTGGCGAGCATGTAGGTATTATTTCTTACAACGAAACACCACTCAAAAAGTTTATTATGAAAGGCTTAACAACCATTTCTACTGACTTTGAGGCAATGGGCGTTACCGCCGCCAAATTGGTACTTAATTCTTCGAAAGAACATATCGAAAATCCTTTTTATCTCAACATGAGAGGCTCTTTATGATTTTGGATTTCGGATATTTGATTTCGGATTTTATCCTGTTTTTTATACAAGATAGAGGTGCATTTCTAACTCCGAAATCCGCAATCGCAAATCCGCAATCCAAAATAGAAGTGTCGCTTCCTATCACTCAATAAGCATCCACATGGAGTTACGACAACTCAAATATTTTCTTGAGGTAGCACGAGAGTTGCATTTTGGTCGAGCTGCTGAAAACCTTTGTATTTCACAACCTGCATTGACCAAACAAATCAATCTTATTGAGCAAGAACTAGGTATTGAGTTGTTTGATAAAAACAAAAGACAACTACATAAAAAAGTAGAATTAACCGAAGCAGGATTTTTTCTCCTAAAAGATGCCTCAAGATTTACGGAGCAATTTGACCGTATGTTAGAGAATACCAAAAAGTTGGGTACAAAAGCAAAGCAAATCAGCTTAGGATATTACCGACTTTTCCCAAAAACGAAAGTCATTGAGTTTACCCAAAAAGTACAAGAATGGTATCCCGATTCTCTCATAAAATTGGTGGAGTATTCTACGGCTGAGGCTGTACAAGAAGGATTGATACGTGATGATATAGCCTTGGGTATTACTCATTTTCCCCTTATTTTTCCCAATCTTTCGCCTCGACATACCGAGCCAAATTCTTTGAAAGTGCTTTTATCGAGCAAACATCCCTTAGCCAACTACAAGAAAATCAAAATCGGACAGTTACGTAACGAACGTTGGATAGAAGTTCAGCGCAATTTATATACGCTTTATGACGAAATTGAACGCCGTTGCAGGACTGCGGGCTTTCATCGTGAGCCCCAAATTGTTCAGGAAGTATCTAGTATCGAGCTACTTGTAGGTTTGGTCGGCATGGGAATGGGCGTAGCTTTGGTCAGTTCGTCTTTACCGATTACTGACGATTCGGTAGTATTAAAAGACCTTATTTTTAGTGATAATCCAACCTATGCGACCTTTGAAATCACTCACGCGATTGTCTGTAAGAAGCTTGGTTAATTGATTTTGGACTTTTACAAAACGTATTTTTCTCCAAAGTAATTTATAAAGACATCCCAAAACTCCTCACTCGCAAATCATCATTCCAAATCCTACAATGTATCATTTTGATTTATTAAATCGATTTCATGATATTATTTATAGAAAAGATTCTATCAAGAAGGAATTATCTTGTAATTTTAGCGGTAAAACTGTTATCCATCTCAACTAGCATTTCATCCTTTGATTGAAGGAAAGGCGAAAAACTTTGGCGTTTTTCTGCTAATTTACTTATGAATACAACAACAATATTTACCCCCGAAATTGACGGTAAAACTTTGGTATTTGCAACGCCAGGCTATCCTGTCAAACAAATTCGCCTACCTATTTTGATGAATCAAGTTTTCCCTGCCTTGGGTATCAACGCCATCTGGATTCCAATTGAAGTAGAACCCGATAATCTTTCAAGTATTTTTACAGCCTTTAAGCACTTCAAAAACTTTAAAGGCATGACGATTGCGATTCCTTATAAAAATCCTTTAGTGCATTTGGTCGATGAAGCTACCGAACGAGCAAAACGTTCGGGGAGTGTCAATCTGATTCGATTTGACGAAAATGGTCGTTCGTATGGCGATACGGTCGATGGTCTAGGCTTTGTAGTTGGTTTGGAAGCCAAAGGGTTTATTTGTCAAGGAAAAAGCGTGTATTTGGTGGGTACAGGAGGAGCAGGTTGTGCATTGGCGGTGGCGCTTTGCGATGCTGGAATTTCGACTTTGTATTTGAATGATATTTTTCCTGAAAAAGCAGAGGCACTTGCCGAAAGATTACGTTCTTATTATCCCGAAATCAAAATACTGGCACAGCATACCCCTCCAAATGATATAGATTTGGCGATTAATGCTAGTAATTGCGGTTTACAACCCAATGACCCTTTGCCTTTTGACCCTACTTTTTTTGAGAAACATACTATTATGGCAGATATTATCATGAAACCTAAAGAGACCGCTCTTTTACAAAAAGCAGCTTCTTTGGGCTATCAAATCCATCACGGACATCATACACTTGACTATCAGGTTTCGTTATATTTAGATTATTTTGGTATTGAACACGACCCAAGTGTTGTGCT
>NZ_JBMLSD010000429.1:2406-21860 GCF_049240685.1 Flectobacillus sp. | reverse complement strand
TCATTGAAAAAGTCTAAATACCTTTTCTCTTTTTGTCCAGTAATTAGACTGTTAAGTTAGTGAGCAAAATAAAATTTAAGATTGTACTTTAAGCTTTCAGGTATCGGCTTTCGGCGGTGGGCTTTGGGAAAAATGCATGTCTGTGGTCGTTAAAAACATTTTAACACTCTTTGCCTTGTGCCTGTTGCCTTGTCCCTAAACTAAAAAACTTAAATCTTATTTTGCACTAATGCTTAACTACTAACGATTTTCTACTTAATACTCAAAATAAAATTTAATTTTTGAACTTACAGCTTTCAGCTTTGGAATTCGGCAAAAACGTATCTCATGTTACTAAAAAACAACTTATCACTCTTTGCCTTGTGCCTGTTACCTCAAATACATAAATTAAATCTAATTTATTTCAACAATTGGTATACAATAAACGCCGATACATACGCTAGAGTAGTCATATATACCAACTGAATAGCTGGATAACGCCATGATTTTGTTTCACGGTAGGTTGTAGCCAGAGTACTCATACATTGCATAGCAAAGGCATAAAAAATCATGAGCGAAAAGCCTAACGCAGCATCGTACATGGGTTTGCCTGTTTCGGGATTGATTTCGGCACGCATACGATTCATGACTGTTGTGTTTTCATCATCAACTTCACCGCCTAAACTATAAATAGTTGACATCGTACCTACAAATACCTCACGTGCAGCAAAAGAGGTTAGTAAGGCTATACCGATTTTCCAGTCATATCCTAACGGCTTAATGGCTGGTTCGAGAACCTTACCAAAATGACCAGCATAAGAGGATTCCAGTTTTTGCGCAGCAATTTTATTTTCTAATTCGGCTCCTGTTAAAGTTGGATTTTCGGTTTTTACTTTTTGCTCAGCTTCTTGCATGGCGTTGCCTGGTCCATAGCTAGCCATTACCCAAAGTACGATTGAAATGGCAACGATAATTTTACCTGCTTCAAATACAAATGCTTTGGTTGAGTTTAGCAAAGAAAGCATAATGTGTTTGAAACGAGGACCTTTGTAAGAAGGAAGTTCCATGATGAAATAACTTCTTTCTTTGGCTTTTAACACTACTTTCAAAATCCAAGCCGAAAGAATCGCCATCCCAAAGCCTAATAAATACAAACCAAATAAGGCAACCCCTTGCAAACTAAAAATGCCAAAAAGTGTACTTTTCTCAGGAACAACCAAGGCAATTAATACCGTATAAATTGGCAAACGTGCTGAACAGGACATTAATGGCGTGACCATAATCGTAATCAAACGGTCTTTCCATGAGCCAATGCTACGTGTACTCATAATGGCAGGAACGGCACATGCCACGCCCGAAATAAGGGGTACAACAGACTTACCGTTTAAGCCAAATCTACGCATCAATTTGTCCATAATAAACATTACTCTGGACATATAGCCTGTTTCTTCCAACAAGGAAATAAACAAAAAGAGGAATACGATTTGAGGTACAAATACCACTACACCACCAATACCAGCAATGAGCCCGTCTGTCAACAAATTGACTAATTGACTTTCAGGAAGGGTATCTTTGAGGTATTGATTGAGCCAAGCTACTCCATTATCGATAAGGTCTTGTGGATAGGCTGCCCAAGTAAATACCGCTTGAAACATCAAAAACAAAATACCTAAGAAAATGAAGTATCCCCAAAACTGATGAAGGAAAACTTTATCTAATCGGTCGGTCCAAGTTTTTACAGGCTCGTCTTCTACAGGTATTTGGTGCAAACATCCATCTACGATTTCGTTGAGCACAGCATAGCGAGAAACTGTCTCTTGAGCTTGGAATTTTTTGGAATTCCAACCGTATTTTTCTTGAAGTTTATCAAAACCTACTCTTTGTTCGGTATCAAATTGCTTCAAATTATCGTGTTCCGAAAGCCACAAAAGAGCATGGTAGTCGTCTGTATCACCATATTTCTCTTTGATTTCATCAATCAGTTCGGGAGAATATTCTACAGGTAGCGAGTCGTTAGAATTGAATCTTTGCTCAAGTGTTTTATTTACAGCAAGACGCAGACCATTGAGTCCAATACCTTTTTTAGCATTGACTTCGGCTACTTCTACATTGAGCTCTTTGGCAAGCTTGAAAGAATTGATGACAATTCCTGTATTTTCGGCTACATCAATCATATTGAGTGCCAATACCGTAGGGATACCAAGGTCACGAACTTGGCTGAAAAGTAGCAAGTTGCGTTTGAGATTAGACGCATCGGCTACGACAATCGCCATGTCGGGATAGTCTGGATGTTGAGGGTTGGCAAGAATGTTGATAACAACTTGCTCATCTACTGATTTTGGATATATACTGTAAATCCCCGGTAAATCTAGAATTTCGGCTTCGGTGCCAGTTTCCAGATTCCATTTCCCAATCAACTTGTCCATAGTAACGCCCGGGAAGTTTCCCGTTTTTTGGCGTAGCCCCGTGAGGCTATTGAACAAAGAAGATTTTCCAGCGTTGGGATTACCGATTAATGCTATTTTGGGTGATTTCTTCAAGGCTATTAGCAATTTTTTGGCTTCAAACTATTAACGTAAAAACGCAAAGTTTGTTCCTATCTATTCACTTTGTTATTGACTAGTACTTCACGTTTTTACGAATAGCAACTAATCAAAGTGTTATTATTTAAGCGACAACTATCGTTGAGGCTTCTTCTTTTCGCATTGACAAAACATAACCAGAAACCTTTACGGCGATTGGGTCACCAAAAGGGGCAATGTGTGTCATTGTTACTTGAGTACCAGGCAAGCAGCCCATTTCTAACAATTTGAGTGATAGAAGTTCGTCGCTAAAGCTCACAATCACGCCTTTTTCCCCGATTTTCAAATCCGCAACTGTTCTCATGATTACGCTTTCGATTAATAGTAGTTGTAATATAAAGTACAAATTTCTAAAGACTTAACAAATTACGAATTTGCACTTTATTTAGACTTATTCAAAACAAGTGCAAATAAACAAAGAGTTCCTTGTTTAAAGAAATATTTGCGAACTAAACCTCAAATTTTCTTTTTGATTATGATTTTAATCATTTCGAAACATTAGTTTTTACCTTCTATTTGTTCTATAAAAATCTCTCTCAGAAGTTGTATGGTGATTGTCTCAAAATATTACTTCCTTTTTGAGTTTGCAGTTTGTTTGTGTCGTAACTTTGCGGAAAATTTTGAAAAAGAGGTCTTGGTATTTAGCTCATCAATAGGATACCAAACGAGAGCTCGGATATTGACTTGATATGATAAACGAAATAAAAGCATTAATTGATAAAGAGATACGATTGGAATTGAGGCAAAAATATGCTATCAATGGCATGCTTTTATATATTGTGAGTACGGTTTATGTTTGTTATTTATCGTTTCGTCTAAAAACTAACCATATAGACAAGATTACTTGGAACACACTTTTTTGGATTATTATCTTGTTTACAGCCGTTAATGCTATTGCCAAAAGCTTCACACAAGAGCGCTATGGACGTCTTTTATATTATTATACCTTAGCCAATCCTGTAGGAATTATTGTTTCTAAGATTATCTACAACTCAATACTCATGTTGGTATTATCGTTGGTAGGCTTTGGGGTATATGCTCTTGTTATGGGTAATCCTGTGGGAGATGTTGGTTTGTATTTGATTGCGCTCATTTTGGGTGCTATTGGATTTGCCAGTACGCTCACAATGATTGCGGGAATCGCATCAAAAGCCGAAAACAGTGCAACATTGATGGCGGTGTTAAGTTTTCCTGTGATTATTCCGATGCTATTGATGTTGATAAAAATTTCAAAAAATGCCTTGGACGGTCTGGATAGAGGCGAGAGCCTTGATGAAGTAATGATTTTGCTGGCGATTGATGCCATTGTATTAGTGCTTTCGGTAATTCTTTTTCCGTTTTTGTGGAGAAGCTAGATAAGTAAGTTGATGAATGACGTGGGATAGGTACGGCTTGCTAATAACTATACGGCCAACTACTCAGCTTTTACTCAACATTCTACAAATAAATTTAAAAAATTAGAGAAAGTAAAAAAACTCAATGATTCAACATAGAGTTAATAAATGATAAAATGAAACAGAATTGGTATAAGTATTTGGCGGTATTGATGCTGTCCTATGTAATGGTTTGGGGTTTTTTGGGGCATATACCTCGCCAGCCTGTGTTGCACGAAACGGCTCGTAATTTGTATTTCCACGTGCCAATGTGGTTTTCGATGTTTGTCATGCTGACCATTTCGGTCATCAATTCAATCAAGTACCTGAGAAATCCCTTGACTGCCATTGACGATAAGGCAGAGTCGTATGCCTATACTGGAATTTTGTTTGGCATTGTAGGTTGTGCAACAGGAAGTATCTGGGCGCGTTATACTTGGGGTACATGGTGGACGAATGACGTAAAGCTCAATGGTGCGGCCATTGGTTTGTTAATCTATTTTGCGTATGCAATTTTGAGAGGCTCGTTTGAAGATGAGCAACAAAAGGCTCGTATTTCGGCTATTTATAACATTTTTGCGATTGCATTATTGATTCCTTTACTCATCATTTTGCCACGTATGACCGATTCATTGCACCCTGGCAATGGTGGTAACCCTGGTTTTAAGCCTATGGATACACAGGGTGCTATGCGTATTGTTTTCTATCCTGCCGTAATTGGATGGATTAGCTTGGGCTATTGGATTACAAATCTTCGTTTACGCATTCGTAAAATCGAAAGACAAGCAAATGAAGCTTAGATAAGTTTGGATTGGAAAGTTGAGAATGAGGAGTTTTGGTGGATTCATCATTTGTTGTCAGAACTGCACGCAGTATGCCAAACTATTTGAGATTTGGGATTTCGGAAATAAATGGTTTTCATAAACCTTCATGCACTCCTAATTTGTTACGTACCATTCCGCACTAAATAAGAGTTTACTTATTTCTAATTAATAAAAGTCTTTTACTCAATAAAAAGCCCTAAGTTTTTAACTAAAGGCTCCATAGATAAAATGAAAAAAATAGTATCATTTTTAACACTCATGCTAGTTACGCTAGCTTCTTTTGCTCAAGATAATGCTGCTGGTGAGCCTGAAATGGCTGACAAACTATATGCTGATGGACGTATTTATGTGGTGGTTGCGGTAGTGGTTACCATCTTTGTGGGCGTAGTGGTTTATCTAGTAACATTAGATAAAAAAATCTCGAAAATCGAAAAAACTCTCAATTCGAAATAAGCGAAATCTCAAAAAAGACGCATCAATAATCATGAAAAAAACACACATCTTCGGACTAATAATCATTGCTATTGCAGTGGTGATTTTGGTGTCAACGGGTACCGACGCTAGTACTTATGTTGACTTTGGTGTAGCCGAAAATATGGCTAAAGACGGTAGTGCAGAGAAGGTACACGTAGTGGGCAAACTTAAAAAAGATGCAGGTGGCAATATTACAGGCATGAGTTATAATCCTGCATTAGATGCCAATCACTTTGAATTTACATTGGTTGATAACAAAGGACGTGAACAGAAGGTTGTGTATGATGCTCCAAAACCTCAAGATATGGATCGTTCAGAGCAAGTTGTGATTATTGGTAATATGGAAGGTCAGGTTTTTAAATGTGAAAAAATCTTATTGAAATGCCCTTCTAAATACCAAGATGGAAATGTGGATTTCAAGGAAGTAGAGAAACCTGCTTCTAAATCATAATTCTGCAGTAGGCTGTTGCCATATAGTTTACAAAAACTTACTGCTTATTTCAACAGATACGACTTCCAAACTCTTTTCTTGAGCCATAGGAGTCGTATTTGTCTTAAAAATGCGTTAGCATTCAAAAATTAGGGTCTATCTCCCCAAACCCATTTTAGCAAGATGTTACATACAACAATCGGAAATGTGGGTCATTTGTGTATTATCCTTTCGTTTGTGACGTCGATAATATCAGCATTTGGCTATTTCAAATCACTACAAATTAAAAACCTTGAGGAGCAAGAATCTTGGAAAAAGTTTTCTCGTTATTCTTTTTACCTGCATGGTCTGTCGATTATAGGCGTCATTATTGCGCTTTATACAATCATTTATAACCACTATTTTGAGTATCAGTACGCTTGGTCTCACTCGTCGATTGCCCTTCCTGTGTATTATATCGTGTCATGTTTTTGGGAAGGTCAAGAGGGAAGTTTCTTACTCTGGATTTTCTGGCATGCGCTTTTGGGCTTGATTCTCATCAAAACTAATCGCAAATGGGAGGCGCCTCTGATGGTAGTTTTTGCTGCTGTTCAAGCTTTTCTTTGTTCGATGATTTTGGGTGTGGTATTACCAATTATTGATTTCAAAATAGGTTCATCCCCATTTTTGTTGATGCGCGAGGCGATGCCTGATTTGCCAGTTTGGCAAATGAATCCAAACTTTGTTCCAGAAGACGGACGAGGTTTGAATCCATTACTTCAAAACTATTGGATGGTGATTCACCCGCCAACATTGTTTTTGGGCTTTGCTACCACCTTAATTCCATTTGCTTATGCAATTGCTGGTTTGTGGCGTGGCGAATACAAAGAATGGATTCGTCCTGCTTTGCCTTGGTCATTACTTTCGGCGGCAGTACTTGGTATCGGTATTATTATGGGGGCTTATTGGGCCTATGAGACGCTCAACTTTGGAGGGTATTGGAACTGGGACCCTGTCGAAAATGCCTCGTTTGTGCCATGGTTGGTATTGATTGCGGCCATTCACTGCATGATTATTTATAAAACTAATGAGTCGGCCTTGCGTATTTCATTCATTTTGGTAATTACCACTTTTATATTGGTTTTATACTCTACCTTCTTAAACCGAAGTGGTGTTTTGGGCGAGGCTTCTGTTCACTCCTTTACAGATTTGGGGCTTTCAGGTCAGTTACTATTATACCTCTTGTTTTTCTTAGTCGGTGCGATAGCTTTGTTGATTTATCGTTGGAAAAATATACCAACAGAAGAACAAGAAGCATCTGTATATAGCCGTGAATTTTGGATTTTTATTGGAGCTACAGCTTTGTGTTTGTCGTCTTTTCAAATTATTGCGGCAACGTCTTTGCCTGTTTACAATAAAATAGTGGAGGCTTTAGGCTTTGTTTCCAAACTAGCTCCTCCTGCCGATGCGCCTACATATTATTCAAAGTTTCAGTTGTGGTTTGCTGCCTCTGTGGCTATTTTAACAGGTACTGGGCAATATTTTTGGTGGAAAAAAATCAAAAAAGAGAATATCTCTCAGCACTTTTTGACTCCAGCACTAGTGTCATTGATTTTGACTTCACTGGCTATTTTTGCTACAACCAAATTGGCATTAGGAGATTTCTTTAGTAATCCAACTTACATTGTATTGCTTTTTGCTTGTATTTATTCTTTGGTTACCAACGGAACTATTTTGTTTAATATCGCTCGTGGCAACTACAAGCTATCGGGTGGGGCTGTTACACACATTGGTTTTGCCATGATGTTATTTGGTATTTTGTATTCGTCGGGTTATTCCAAAGTGGTTTCGATTAATACCTCTGGCTTTGCGATTTCGAACAAAGATGAGGCATTTACCAAAGATAATGATAAAGAAAATAAAGAAAACGTCGTATTGTGGTTGAATACCCCACTAGAAATGGGTAAGTATACCCTCACCTACAAAGGCGTGCGTGTAGAAGGTCGTGAGTTGCCAGAGTATATTCGCCCTGAGCAGGTAGACATCATAGAGAATGACTTCCATGCAGTAGCTTTGCAAGATATCGAGCAGCAAGGCAAAAAGTACTATGCTAAGGGTGATACACTTCCTGTTTTTCCAGAAAATAAGTATTACGAAATAGACTTCCGTGACAAAGATGGAAAAGTAACAACTTTGTACCCACGTGCTCAAATTAACAAAAAAATGGGAAATGCTTTCTCTCCAGATTTGAAGCATTCTGTCTTGGGAGATTTGTATACTTATGTGGCATTGGCGCCAAATTTGGATGAAAAGGAGTGGAGTAAAACCGAGAAATTTGCCGTAGCCGTAAAAGATACTTTTTTCCTAAATGATTATGTAGCTGTTTTGGATGAGGTAAAACGTATCAATGAATTTGAAGGAAAACCTCTCGGTCCTCAAGACGCCGCCGTACAAGCTCGTATTTTGATTCAGGGCAAAGAGGCAATTCCACATGAGGTAAAACCAATTTTCGTGATTCGTGACGGTTTGGTGGCTATGCCTCCAATAGAAAACGCCGAAGCTGGTGTGCGGGTTAGGTTTTCGAGTATAGACCCTCAAACGGGTAAGTTTACCTTTGATATAAATACTACCCAAAGAGATTTTATTATCCTGAAAGCCATTGAAAAGCCTTTGGTGAATATCCTCTGGATAGGTACGATTGTTTTATCAATTGGTTTTGTGATGGCAACGATTCGTCGCTACCGCGAATTCAAATTGATGCGTGATAAAGGATTTTAATTTAGCATAAAATCATGACCAGAAAAGAAATATTGTTATTATCGGCAGCTTTAGGTTTTTTAATCATTTGGGTGCTAGATCTTCGTGCAGGAACACCGCCAGAGGTAAATACTTTTTGGACAAAGATTTTTTACCACTATAGCTGGCTGATGATGTGTGTGGGTTGTTTGTTTTATTTTCAATACACTAAACAAATCCGTTTGAAAAAAGAAGAACAACTTCATAAAAGTCAGAAAAAAGAGTCTTCAGAAGACCTTAAAAAGTCTCAACGTCTTGCTTTACAGAAGGGTAAGAAAAAATAATTGTATCGTACACATTCGTTAAGATTTTGTAAAAAAACTTACAGATGTCAAATTTTTAGGGAGAGCGATTTGATAAATCGCTCTTTCTTTTTGAAATTTGACCAAAATTATGCAATTTGATGTTTAGAGAAAGTGAGTTTTTCTAAACCATACCTTCGTATTGTGATGTATATTTAATCACTTGCGGTTGTCTAACTCACAGATATAGATGAACTTAACCAATCAAGCATCCCAGTCTATATCTTCTAATTCAAAATTGAAACCAATCCCCAATGGACTCCCAACAAGCAATAGGTGTTATATTATCAATGATTTTTTCAGCATTCTTTTCAGGTGTTGAAATGGCATTTGTTTCGGCGAACAAATTATACTTCGAACTACAAGCCAAACAAGGTGTAATTACTGGACAGATTATTTCAAGATTTATCAAAAATCCCTCAAAATTTATCGGCACGCTGCTCATCGGCAATACCCTGTCGTTGGTGGCTTATGGTATCTTTATGGAAGGGTATTTGCATCATCAAATAGAACATTACTTTCCGATTTTCGGAACGGGGCTTGTGCCTGGTTTGATAGCTTCTATTGTAGGCACTATTATTATTTTAGGAACCTCCGAATTTACGCCCAAAAGTGTTTTCTTACTTAATCCTGATGGCTTCCTAGAGGTTTTGTCCATCCCGATATGGATTATTTACACACTCATGTATCCATTGGTTTGGGCAATTGTGGGACTGTCAAGTTGGTTTATCAAGAATGTACTTCGTTTAGAATATTCGGAGGAAAAACCCGCCTTTGGTTTAACTGACCTCAACCATTACATGCAAAATCTTAATCGCAAGATTTCGACTGAGGAGGAGGCAGAGGTGGATACCAAAATATTTAATAATGCGCTTGAGTTTAAGCAAGTAAAGGTACGTGACTGTATGATTCCGCGTACCGAAATCGTAGCCATGGATTTGGAAGATGGTATCGAAGAACTCAAAAAAGTATTCGTAGAAAGTGGTCATTCCAAAGTGTTGGTGTACAAAGATACCCTAGAAGACGTAATCGGATACTGCCACTCTTTGGCATTGTTCAAAAAACCAAAAGATATCCAAAGCATTTTGACGCCAATCCCGATTGTACCAGAGGCTATGCCTGCTAAAGATTTGATGCTTCGATTTTCGAAAGAACGTAAATCGCTTGCTTTGGTTGTGGACGAATTTGGCAGTACTTCTGGTCTGATTAGTATGGAAGATGTAATGGAACAAATTTTTGGTGATATCGAAGACGAATATGATGATAATGAAGATTTGGTTGAGAAAAAATTAGAAGACAAGGTCTATCTTTTGTCGGCACGCTTAGAGATAGATTATCTCAACGAAAAATATGAGTGGAATCTCCCAGAAGGCGATTATGATACGCTTGGAGGTATGATTATTAGTATTAATGAAGATATCCCAGAGGTAAACGAAACGATTATTGCGCATCCGTTCAACTTCCAAATTATCTCTATGATGGACGCTCGCATCGATACCGTGAAGTTGACTATCATAGGTGAGATTGAGAAAAAGACTGAAAGCTTTTCGATGAAACATTGAGCTTGAGTCCTTGTCTAGAATAGGTTGCCCTCAAAAAGCAACAAATGATAGAAAATTTTAGATGAATTCTTAAAGATAAACAAAAAAGGGGATAGGCAGCTTTTGCTACTATCCCCTTTTTTGTTTATCTAAATTGAAAATATATCCTATAAAATAACTCTCAGAAGTGTTTGGCTTTTCATTTCCGTCTCATACCATTCTTTTACTGGATTAGAATCTTCGGTAATACCACCACCTGCAAAAAGTGTAGCTTGATTTCCTTGAATTTTCATCGTACGAAGGTTGACAAATAAATGGCTTTCGTCTTGAATATTAACAGGGCCCAAAAAACCACTGTAATATTCTCTAGAGTGCAATTCATTTTCGGCAATATAGCGTAAGGCTGGCTCTTTGGGCATACCACATACGGCTGAAGTTGGATGCAATAGTTCTGTCATGACAGTGCCTAATTGTGGGAAATTTACTTCATGTGTATTCACACTGTAGTCGGAGCGAAGGTGCATCAAATTACCTGCCTGAACGGTTTTTGGGCCTACTTCGTAGTATTCGCGAAGACGAATTTTTTTGAAGCACTCGATGATATATCTACTTACAAAAGCTTGTTCTTCGATTTCTTTGGAAGCCCAGCGAATTTCGGCAGGATGATATTTTTCTCCGTTTGGTCCTATGGCCGATTGCGTACCCGCCAAAGACATAGTTCTAAAAATACCTTCTTTGTCCATGCTGATAAGCGTTTCGGGCGTAGCACCTAGCCACAACGCTTTTTCTTGTGGCAAATAGACCAATGATACAAAGGCATTAGGATATGCCACACAAAGCTTATTGAAGGCTTCTACCACCTCAAAATTTTCGGGCAAAGTAATTTGCTTTGTTCGCGAAAGTACTACCTTTTGCATCTCACCTCGTTGTATGGCATCAATGGCATCAGACACCATTTCGGCATAAGTAATCTCGTTGTACAGGGATGATTCGGCAGGCGACTCAAAGTTTTTGGAATAGTTTACCGTAAAATTGGCCGTTGAAACAGGCGTGTCCTTATGTTGTTCGTCGTAGCTGAGCTGAACTTTTCTGAAAAACTCTTGGGCTTGTTCCGAGCTAGGTTGAATGTTGTTTTCTATCAATTGGTTATCCTGGTCGAAATGATAGTACAAATCTCCTTTTAGGAACTGTGAACCGCCAATAAAAGGACTCATGGCAAAGCCCGAAGGAAGCTCCTCTAAGTCGATTTTGGTTTGGCGAGTACGTCCAGATAAATCTATAAGTAACTGTTTTTCAGTGGATTTCGGTAATCTCCAAAGGGCAACAGGTAGCCCTTCTGAAATAGCGGTTTTCCAGAAAAATTCTAGTTGCGGCACTTGCGTCGAAATATGAGTTTCCGAAGTTGGAGTCATATTTTTAAAATGTTTATATACGTTTAAAAAATATGGTAACTATCTTGTTTTTAGATAGTTATGTAAAATTAACCCTCGGGGTGTTTTTACATTTTCAAATATAACATAATTTAGAATTTACTTGTTTCAAAAAAAAAGAAAAATCCAGCTACTAATTTCTTATTCTTTATTTTATATCAATTACCATGGTTGTTAATCTACTCACGCAAATCAGGTCGCCAGCTTCATTAGTAATTTGTGTTTCCCATACCTGAATATTACGTCCGATTTTGATAGGAGTACATTTCCCATAGACAAAACCCGATTTGGCAGATTTGAGATGATTGGCGTTTATTTCAACCCCTACTGCTGTTTGTTTGGTAGGGTCGGGCAGGCTTAAAAAAGAGGCAACGCTGCCCAATGATTCGGACAATACCACAGAAGCCCCCCCATGTAAAAGTCCCATTGGTTGTTTGGTACGGTGGTCTACGGGCATTTTGGCCACAAGGTAATCGGCAGTAAGTTCTACAAATTCGATGCCCAGATGATTAAGCATATTGTTTTGCCCCATGGCATTCAACTGCTCGAGGCTGTAAGAAGTATTAAACATAGTGAAGTGAATTAAATTTTTCTAAAGATAGAAAACCTTAGTTAGAGATTTGACCTATTTTTCATTTATTGAACCAAATCTAATTATCAAAAATCCATTATTAAGATAGCTAGCTATATTATCATTTTTTTAACAAAAGCTTACTTTTCTGTCAAAAATCATCTCTTTTTTAGTCATGAGATAGCATAATCACCTAAAAAATGTATTTTTGTGACAATTTTTCATAGCTCTATATTACTCCATATCAACTAAATAGCATGTCTAATACCCAAAGCAATATTCCTACTAAAAAAACAATTTACCTGATACGACATGGTGAAACAGACTTTAACCGCCAAGGTATTGTGCAGGGAAGTGGTGTAGATTCGGATTTGAATGAGCTGGGACTTGCGCAGGCTGAGGCATTTTTCCAGAGTTACCGAGATATCAATTTTGATAAAATCTATACGTCTGCTCTCAAAAGAACACATCAATCTGTACATAAATTTATTGCATCGGGCATACCTTGGGAGCAACATTCAGGACTAAACGAAATTAGCTGGGGCATTAGAGAAGGACGTGTGCCGAATGATATCGACAATGAATACTATAAAGTCTTGATTGATAGTTGGGTGACAGGTGGGGTGGATATGGCAGCCGAAGGTGGAGAAAGTCCGCTACAGGTACTTGAAAGGCAAAAACCTGTGATTGAGACAATTTTGTCGCGCCCGCACGAAGAAACTGTTTTGGTAGCCATGCACGGTCGCGCTATGAGAATTATTTTGACCATGTTGCTCGATAAGCCTTTGCACGAAATGGATACCTTTGAGCACTCAAACTTGTGCTTGTATAAGTTGATTTACGATTACGAAACTAAATCATTTTTTGCCGAACTCGAATGTGATACAACACACTTGTTTGGTCTGTAGTTTTGTAAAGTCTATATCTTGAGAAGCCCATCGCCATGGGCTTCTTTTTTGTTATTAATCACATAAATAAGGATGATTTTACTAGTGAAAAATCAGTAAATTGCTGTAAATTATATCTCAATACGATGTCAAGATATATTAATCCATATACCGACTTTGGTTTTAAAAAGCTTTTTGGCGAAGAAGCTAACAAAGAGTTGTTGATTGATTTTCTGAATCAACTATTACCAACTCGGCACCAAATTACGGAATTAGACTTTCGTAATGTAGAGAGCTTTGCTGAACTCTCGCATGAGCGAAAAGCAATTTTTGATATACATTGCCAAACTCAGAGTGGAGAGCGAATTATTGTGGAGATGCAGAAGGCAAAGGTTAATTACTTCAAAGATCGTTCTCTTTTTTATGCTACTTTTCCCATAAGAGAGCAATCTAAACGTGGAGAATGGGATTTTAGATTAAATCCTATTTACATGATTGCTATTTTGGATTTTCAGTACGATGAAAAAGAGGAGAAGCAAAAGTTTTTGAGAAGTATAAAATTAAAAGACCAAGACGGAGAGATATTTTACGATAAGCTCAACTTCAAGTTTTTACAAATGCCTCTTTTTGATAAGCAAGAAAACGAATTAGAGAGCCATTTCGACAAATGGGTGTACTTCTTGAAAAAATTAGAAAGCTTTGATGAAATACCAGCGATTTTGAGGGAACCTATTTTTGAAAAAGCCTTTGGTGTTGCCGAAATTGCCAATATGACTGCTGAGCAGTACGCCGAATATCAAGAAAGTTTACTTACCTACATTGAGGTAAAAGAAGTAGTCAAAACGGCCAAAGATGATGGGAAAAGAGAGGTTGCAACTGAATTAAAAAAACTTGGAGTAACATTGGAAATCATAGCACAATCCACAGGATTATCAATACAGGAAATATTATCGCTTTAGGAATAAATAGAATGACTGAAGCCCATCGACATGGGCTTCTTTTTTTGTGGCTGACTATTGGAGGGAACTATTGAAAATCGGAATTACTAATATTTTTCTACACCAAATCCAAACCTTTTATCATCTCCTGATGCCATTCAATGATTTTGTGGGATAAATGTGCTTATTTTAACTGTAATTTTAAAAGAATCCTCGCAAGCAAAGTAGATACCAGTTGTTGCCCTAAATAAAGTTTGGAATTAGTCAGAGTTTGTAGCCAACTCGTTTTAGAATGATGCCAAAACGATTATTTGCTTGTAGATTTTATCATAAATTTTTATAAATACAGACGCTCTAGATTAGAAATAATGCCAAGAATCAAATTATATTGGACGCTACAGATTGTGGGTTGGCTAGCATGGTTGGCCAACGAGGCCTTGATTTATGTAAACTCTTTTGGGTGGTCGATTGACTGGTTTATTTCGGCAGACTTAAATATTGCTTTTGCGATTTTTTTGACACATAATTTTAGAAAAGTAATCAAAAAGTATGGTTGGGTCGAGATGCCCATTCGTCAGGTAGTACCTCGTATTTTGGGCTCTGTGGTGTTGATGTCGATGATGATGGCGAGTATCAATATTCCGCTAGATGGTTACATTTTGCGTGAGCGCGAGCATGCTGATTTTTGGTCGATATTTTTCTTCATCCAGTTCAGTTTTAGCTTCATGAAGCCATTAATGATTTGGACTTTGTTTTATTATGCGTCTCATTATTTTGAAAGAAAATCAGAAATTGAGGTCGAAAAAGTTCGTCTTGAATCTTCTATCAAAGAAACCGAATCGAAGGTATTACGGGCTCAAATGAACCCACATTTTATGTTCAACGCCCTAAATAGTATTCGTGCACTGATTTTGGAAGAACCCGAAAAAGCACAGAAGGCGGTAACGCAACTCTCCAATATTTTGAGAAGCTCTTTGTTAGCCGACCGCCGTAAAACAGTTTCACTCTCAGAAGAATTAAGAACAGTAGAGGACTATTTGGCGCTCGAAAAAATTCGTTACGAAGACCGTTTGCAGATACGCAAGAATGTTTATCCCGAAACGCTTACCTGTCAAATTCCACCTATGTTGTTACAAACCTTGGTCGAAAACGCTATCAAACACGGAGTGTCCAAGCCAGTGAAAGGAGGTTTTGTGAGTATCGAAACCAAGGTAGTTGACAGCAAAGTAGTTATCGAAATTAGTAATACAGGCGTTTTAGAAACGACAGAGTCGGGAGGTTTTGGGCTTGAAAACACAGCACACCGTTTGGAGTTATTGTTTGGAGCCGATGCCAAATTTAAGATTTACCAAGCGTCCAAAGACGTAGTAACGGCAGAGATTACCGTGCCTATACCGAGTCAAGTAGTAGAAAATAAAGATAATCCTTTTGCCAAAATCACGCACATTGTACGAGGATAGTAATCCTCGGTAATATACTTTTTAAATATCCAACGCAATTACTCCAAAACCGAATGAAAGCAATTATAGTTGATGACGAAAGGTTAGCACGTAATGAATTGAAACGTTTGCTAGAAAATTTTCCCAAAATCAATATTGTAGGCGAGGCGCCTAATGCCGACGAAGCCATTCAATTAATTGATGAGCTTCATCCAGACCTCCTATTTTTGGATATTCAAATGCCCGGCAAAACAGGTTTTGACCTATTGGCAGAGTTGGATGGCAATGTTCCAGAAGTGATTTTTACGACGGCTTATGACGAATATGCCATCAAGGCCTTTGAATTCAATGCCCTTGATTATTTGTTAAAACCTATCGAGTTGCATCGTTTGAGTGAGGCTGTTCAGAAGGTAGAAGAGGAGTTTGAGCGCCAAAAGCAAATTTCTGAGTCGGCCAAAGAGGGTACAACTGTTTTGAGCGAAAACGATCAAGTTTTTGTGAAAGATGGCGAAAAATGCTGGTTTGTGCGTTTGGGCAATGTACGTCTTTTTGAATCTATGGGTAATTATGTTCGTTTGTATTTTGATGACCAAAAGCCTTTGGTACTCAAGTCGCTGAATGCCCTCGAAGAACGCCTTGACCCTAAAGTATTTTTCCGTGCCAATCGTAAGCATATTATCAACCTGAAATATATTCAGAAAATCGAGCCTTGGTTTTCGGGCGGTTTGCAAGTAACCCTCCGTGAAAGTGGCGACAAAATCGAGATTTCTCGCCGTCAAGCTATTAGATTTAAAGAGTTGTTGAGTTTGTAATAAGGGATAAAGGCAACAGTAACAAAGGCACAAAGTGATTTCTCTATTAATAGAACCACTTTGTGCCTTTGTCATTTTGTGCCTACTAACCCAAAATCCTTCCTCCGCCTTTATGATGAATTTCGGCTTCGCCCAATAGGTAGCCATAATGCTTGAGTGAATCGATATTATCAAATACTACCTTCAGTATAGCAATAAAGGGTAATGCTAATACCAAACCCGAAATTCCCCAAAGCTGACCACCCAGTATCAAAGCAATCATGGCTGCTAGTGGATTAATACTTACCTTTGAGCCTACGATATGTGGAGTAATAAAATTCCCTTCCAAAAATTGTACAAATAAAAATACCCCCGCAACTCCAACAGCATACATAGGAGAGTCCTTGGTAATTAAGGCCATAATCATCGGTAAAATAGAACCAATCATAATGCCGATATAGGGTATCAATAGCAAGAAAGCCGCAAGTGTACCAAAGAAAATAGCGTAGTCGATACCCAACATCCATAATCCAAGTGTGTTGAGCCCAGCTACAATCAGGATAACCGTGATTAAACCCAGTAAATAGCTTTGAACAACTGTGTAAATGCGCGTACATACCAAATCTATCTTTTTGCGGTTGCCACGACCAAAAGCTAAATAAAAGAAACGGCGAAAAAAGTCGCGGTAAAGTAAAAAGAAAAATACAAAAATAGGAATCAGCATTGCCGATGACAACGAATTGAGGGTTGTGCTCAGAAAGTTGGTGATAATATTGCCGCTATTTTTGAGTAAAGTCAATGACTGATTGCGGATTTCGGTAACTTGTTTTTTGCGACTGATATGCAGATTGCGCGAAGCCCAAGATTGTAATTCGTTGATAAAGGTCTCACCTTTTTTTTGGAAGGTTGGGAATGTGTCCGAAAAGTCTGCAATTTGTAAGGCAATTAGACTAATTACTCCTGCAAGTATGGCAAGCGTAACCAATAAGCATACAAAAATAGCTAAAGTTCGAGGGAAATGCCATTTTTCGAGTCGATGACACAAGGGGTACAACAACATAGAAAAAAGGACAGAGAACGAAATCAAAATCAGAATTTCTTGTAACAAGTACATCCACCATACCATAATAGATACCGTTAGAAGACCGATGAGCAGTTTGACTGATGTAGGTAATTTGATTTCTGATAACATAGCAATGGATTATGAAATTTTCGATGATATAGATAAAAGAGTAACACACCTCATAGGTCAAAAATACTTAAAAAACTGAAAATAGCTAGATTTATTTCAGGTTCTAAATTTTAAAATAAACATATTATGCTCAAACTTAAAATCATCTGGTTCTTATTTAATTTGAAGGCTTCTCTAGCAGGATATCACAAAGAAATACACCAGTTGGGTTTTCTGAAAGGAAAAAAATATTTGAAAATCGAGCGAATAGGAACTTTGCCGTCGGTTCTCAACGAAAGTTCAGGCTTGTTATACCGAAGCTCAGATTCTACCCTACTAAGTCATAACGACAGCGGCGGTGCATCGAGCTTATACCGAATAGATTTATCAGGAAAACTCCTCAGCACCTACCCAATCGAACAGGCTACGAATGTAGATTGGGAAGACCTGTCGCAGGACGAAAAAGGAAATGTTTATATCGCAGATATTGGCAATAATGCTCATCATAATCGAGCCCTTTGGGTATATCAAGTCATGGGGGATTTAGAGAAAGTTTTAATGAAAATACCAGTGCTTTATCCTCAAAAACAGGTAGTTCCAGATGCCGAAGCCATGTTTGTTGCCAATGATTCTCTCTACATTTTTACAAAAAATTGGCATCAATCAGGAACCGATTTGTATGTCCGAAAAATCAGTGCTCATACAGATACACTCCAACACAAAGCGCATATTCAGCTCAGAACACCTGTGACAGGTGCCGCAATTAGTCCAAAGAAAAATAAATTTGTGTTAATAAGTTATGGAAAGATTTATTATTTTAGAATTATAGAACGCCAAATAGACTTTTCGAACCCGCTTTACTGTATAAAATTCCCACACAAACAGACCGAATCTATAGCATTTTTAGATGAAAATGTAGTAATTATTACCAATGAACAGGGTGAAATGTATAGGGTCTGTGAGAATTAACAATTCCTTAATATTGAGATAACTAATTTTGTATTGGCTTTTGAGTGCAAGTAATTAACAGCCGCGTTACTTGACAACAATAACATTAAGGTAATTTTTATTTAATTTATGATTCATTTCATAAGGCCTTGATGGTTGACAAGCTAACGAAACTTTCGCTCAACGACTAATAATCAAATATATGAGCAATACGCTACCAACTCCCAAAATCCTTTTGGTCGACGACGACCCAGATATTATTGAGCTATTAGAGTATAACCTTACCAAAGAAGGATTTGATACAGCCTCGGCAACGGATGGAGTCCAAGCCTTGGAGGTAGCAAAAAAATTTAAACCAGATTTGATTTTACTGGACGTAATGATGCCAAAAATGGATGGCATCGAAACAGCTCGTCAATTGAGATTGCTTTCGGAGTTTAAAGATACTTACATCTTATTTTTGACAGCACGCGCCGAGGAATACACCGAAGTTGCCGCTTTTGATGTAGGTGCGGATGATTATGTCGTAAAACCTATAAAGCCTCGTGCTTTATTGAGCCGCTTAAAAGCTCTTTTGAGAAGAGATTCTCAACAATCCGAAGCGGAGGATAAGTTAGAAATCGGTTCGCTTTTTATTAATCGTGTTAATTACACAGTTCTTAATGAGGGTAAATCATTGGTGATGCCGAAAAAAGAATTTGAACTACTTTCATTTTTGGCACATCATCCCAACAAAGTATTCAGTCGAGACGAATTGCTAGAAAAAGTATGGGGTAGCGACGTTTATGTGGTAGAAAGAACGGTGGATGTACATATCAGGAAACTTCGCGAGAAAATACCTGAACACTATATCAAAACCCTCAAAGGTGTTGGATATATGTTTTCTGTAGATGCTTAAGTAAGTGGACAAAATTAGATTTTACTTGAGTGCCTTTAGGCTGTAAGTCTTAGGCATTGGGCAAAAATTCTTTATAATTTCATAAAAAACTAGCTTACAGC
>NZ_JBMLSD010000429.1:0-2306 GCF_049240685.1 Flectobacillus sp. | reverse complement strand
GCATTGGGCAAAAATTCTTTATAATTTCATAAAAAACTAGCTTACAGCTTACAGCTTACAGCCTGTTGCTTTCAATGGGATTATTCACCAAGTTTTTAACAGAAAAGCGGTTGAAAAAATATTTTTCAACCGCTTTTTAATGCCTTTATCCAAGAGATGAATGGCTTAAGGCGCAATGATTGCATCTCTAAATCGAGAATATAATTTTTTACACAATCACTCACTCGCTCAATCCCCAAATTAGGGATGACTCATGTATATGACCTTTTACTCATTTTGAATACTTGTTGATACATATTTTTTATGTTCGATTCTAGAAAGGATAAGATTCTAGGATTTTATGAATAACTTGCGATAATAATGCTGTCAATTGTGCTCAATAATAACTAAACCATCAGCTCCCTAACAGCATTCCTGCCACAATTCTTTTAAATAAATTGAAACAGTATATCCTTATTTTGAACTTAAACCATTTGTTGTACAAGGCGATGAAAAAATGCCTGATGTAGGCAAAATGAAGGCAATAGCTTAAGCTATATGTCTGTAGATGCCTCACATCCGAGCAAAAGAGTTACCCATTCTTTGTACACAACTAACTTAAATCCTCAAAAGAGTTGCTTAGGTGGCACCGAGTAAGAGTATTGGAATGTGTATGTATAAGATTATTTTTCAAGTATGCCTGTTTTGTGTTGTCGTATGTTCAAGTTGTCATTCACAACAAAACAGAACGCCCGAACTCACTTCTAAATATGAGTTTAGAGCCGTTTGGATAGCTACCGTCGATAATATAGACTGGCCTCAAAAAGGACAGTATAATTCTGAAGAACAAAAGCGAGATTTTATTCGAATTTTGGACGAACACAAACGTTCAAATATCAATGCCGTGATGGTTCAGGTACGCGATGCCTGTGATGCCTATTATGCCAAAGGTTTAGAACCTTGGTCGGAGTTTTTGACTGGCACTCAAGGCAAATTCCCTACTCCTTTTTACGATCCTCTCGATTTTATGATAAAAGAGTCTCATGCTCGAAATATGGAGTTTCATGCATGGCTTAATCTTAATCGTGCAACCTTCAAAAAGGCTAGCTCGATTATGCCCGAGCATATTAGTGTGACCAAACCCGAGTGGATGATTCAGTATGACGGACAAAAAGTGCTAAATTTTGGTATTCCAGAAGTAAGAGATTACATTGTTCAAGTAGTGGTAGAAATCCTAAAAAATTATGATGTAGATGGGATTCATTTTGATGATTACTTTTATCCATACCCCGTACAAGGACAGCAACTGAATGATTTGGATACCTTTAGAAAATATGGTTCTGGTTATAAAAATATCGAAGATTGGCGCAGAAGCAATACTGATTTATTGATTCAACAGATAGGAGATGCCATCAAACGAACCAAGCCTTACGTAAAGTATGGCATAAGTCCATTTGGTGTTTGGCAAAACTATAGTTCTATTGTTAAGGTAGGGTCAAAAACCCAAGCTGGAACTACCTCTTATCAAACCCTCTATGCCGATACTCGCAAATGGGTTGAAAATGGTTGGGTCGACTATATTGTGCCTCAGGTATATTTTGAACGTAACCATCCCAAAGTGCCCTACAAGGTTCTTACTGATTGGTGGAGCCAGCATACCTATGGTCGTCATTTATATATCGGACATGGAATTTATAAAATCAAGTCGGGTTGGAATAATGCTGAGGCAACAAGTCAGCTTCGATTAGATAGAAACAATGCTAATATCCAAGGAGGAATGTTTTTTAGTTCAAAATGCTTGACCGAAAATTATGGAGGTATTCAAGATTCACTAAGAGCTTCGCTTTATAGGTATCCTGCTATTATTCCAGCTATGAAATGGAAGGATAGTATAGCTCCCAATCCGCCACAGCGCGTAATCGCGTTGAAAGAAAATGGGCTTAATAAATTGACATGGAAACCTGGAGAGGCCGCATCAGATGGTAACGAAAATGTATATTATGCCGTTTATCGATTCGAGAAAGCCGAAAAAATAAACCTTTTTAGAGTAGATAAAATACTGTATGTAGGTAGGGATGTTTCCTTTCTCGATTACACCTCCGAGAGAGCAAGAGGGTATGTATATGCGGTTACTTCATTTGATAGGCTCCATAATGAATCCACTCCAACGATGGTTGTGGTAAATTATGGAGATTAATAATAAAATAGGGCTTATTTTACCCAACAATCCATTGTATATAAGTAAAAAAGGAGTCAATGGTTTGATTACTTGACAAAACGCGAAAGTATCATTCATCTGTTTGGCCTTTTTGCTGAATTTTATAAAA
>NZ_JBMLSD010000428.1:0-21091 GCF_049240685.1 Flectobacillus sp. | reverse complement strand
TTGTAGAAGCTAGTGCAGAGGCATCGCCCGAGGTAGAAGTGCCAGCGGATGAAGTAAAGCCTGCTCGTCCAGCTTTCAGACCGAAGTTTAAAGTTCCAGCAAAAACAGAGGAGGAAATAGCAGAATCTGTTGCAAAGGTAGAACAAGAGGAAATAAAATCGGAGGAAACCAAGCAGGAAGATGCCAATACGAATGAAGAAACACCGAAGCCTCGTCCTGTATTTCGACCAAAATTTAAAAGACCAGAATAAGGTTTTTGAACTAGATATTTGATTAACCATAAATCTCAAGAGTTTTGATACAATTTGTATTTATAGCTTTCATGGTATTGACCTTAGCCTCGGCTTTGGTTGTGTTATTTACCAAAAATGTTTTGTATGCAGCTTTTAGCCTGCTTGGTACATTTTTAGGAGTATCGGCATTGTATGTATTAGCAGGGGCAGATTTTTTGGCTGTAACTCAGATATTAGTTTATGTGGGGGGGGTATTAGTACTCCTAATTTTTGGCGTAATGCTAACAAACCAACAGGGAAACAAAAGTAGAGGACGCAACGATATTACCACCGAAAGCTCCAATCGCATTCTGGGACTCTTGGTCATGTTGGGCTTTAGTGCTACTTTGCTGTATACCTTCGGTAGAGCCAGATTCTTAGAAATACAAGATAATTTGTTTGAGATAGTAGAACCTTCTTCGACAATACAAACCATAGGGGCCGAATTGATGACCAATTATGTATTACCTTTTGAAGTCTCAGGAATATTATTGATGGCAGTACTAATTGGAGCAGCCTATTTGAGTACCAAAACTAAAAATTAATCAATTCATGGATAACAGTTTTTTGCCGTACTACTTGCTCACAAGCGCCTTATTGTTTAGTATCGGACTAGCTTTGGTGGTTGTCAAACGAAACATTATTGTGGTATTGATGGGTATAGAATTAATGCTAAATGCAGTCAATGTGAATTTGGTGGCTTTCAGTAAAAATGATCCTAGTCTTCAAGGCCAAATTTTTTCACTATTTGTCATCGTTGTAGCGGCCTGTGAGGCTGTTATTGCCCTAGCGATTGTTTTGAAAGTTTATGAGCATTTTCAATCTGTTAATCTCGACGAGATAAATGAGTTGAAGAAATAGATTCTTTCAATTACCCTTCTCTCTTTTGTATTCAAGCCTGTCTGCCCAGGTCTGGTATATATAACTTCATCAATATAGTAATAGGTAGAAATTACTTTTATTTAAACAATGGCAAAAAGTAAACCAGTATCCGAATCGCTTACTACCATGACCGAAATGATTTTTCCAAACGATACCAATACGCTTGGAAATTTGATGGGTGGAAACCTCATGAGAATGATGGACGTAGTAGGGGCTATTTGTGCACAAAAACATTCGAACCGAATCGTCGTGACAGCTTCAGTTGACAATGTATCGTTTAAGGAGTCTATCCCACTTGGAAGTGTAGTAACGCTTCAAGCCAAAGTGACTCGTGCATTTAGTTCTTCGATGGAAGTGGTGATTGATGTGTGGGCCGAAAATATCCCAGCAAAAGAAAGAGTTTCGACCAATAAAGCCTTTTTTACTTTTGTAGCAGTAGATCAATCTGGTCGCCCTATTGATGTGCCACAGGCTGTACCAGAAACAGAGGATGAAATTGCCTTATACGAAGGAGCTTTACGTCGTCGTCAATTGCGTTTGGTATTGGCGGGTCGTATGAAAGCTCAAGATGCTGTCGAATTAAAATCGATTTTCGAGTAATGATATTGCATAAATTGCTCAATTTGAGTGATTTGTGATTGAGAAAATGAGTGATTATTATTTGAATATAGATAAAAATCACTCATTCACTCATTCTCAAATCACTCAATAGTTTCCACTCTTTCTGAAGAAAAAGCAATAGGCTTTTCCTTAAACAATGCCTTTGTAGCGGTCCAAGTTTTTTGGAAAAGTTCTGAATCACGATAGTGATTCAAATGGTTTTCGCTTTCCCAATAACTGTATGTCATAAAGACATTCGGTTGGTTGGCATCTTTCAGTAATTCAAGATGAAGGCAGCCTTCAAAATGCCGAATCTTGTTTTTGGAGCTATTAAAAATTTCAAGAAAATCATCTACTTTCTCTTCCTGAAAAGTCATTCTTACTATTCTAATAATCATCTTTTTCTTGGGTTTTGTTTTGTTATAGCTGTTGGTTTTTGGTTTACGGCTGTTGGTAAGCTGTACTATTAGGTAAAAAGTCGTTAAAGTATCTTATATTTCTTTAGCTTTCGGCTTTCAGCTTTCAGCATTCGGCAAAAATATATCTATTTTTTACTAAAAAACGATTTGACACTCTTTGCGTTAGCTGTTTCAAGTTTAAGAACTTGGAACGCCCAATAAAAAGCAGTCTCTGACTGCGACCTTGCTCAAACTGAATATCCTAAAGTATTCAATCTTTGGTATTGACTATGCTAGTGGTGCAGTCGCAGACTGCACTTGATTTATTGTTCCAAGTTGGTAAACTTGAAACAGCAGGGCAAAAATATATCTATTTTTTACTAAAAAACATTTAAACACTCTGTGCCTTGTGCCTGTTGCCTTGTCCCTAAACACATAAATCAAATCTTATTCTGCACGATTACTTAAAAGAATTATTTATTTTATTCTAAACTTTTCCATGCCTTTGCGGTCTTGTAAAGTCACGAATGCTTCTTTTTGATTTGGGCTAAATACCAGATTGCTGGTTTGTTTTCCTTTGGTAGTAACTTCTTTGATTTGTTGTCCTGAAGAATTGAAAACAAGAATTTTACCTAATCCCCAACGAGTTACATACAGTTTTCCTGATTTATCACATTTCATGCCATCCAAACCGCCGTCTTTGAATGAGGTAAAAAGACGTTTGTTACTGATATTTCCCTGAGCATCAACATCAAATGCCCAGATATTTCGCTGGATACTTTCGTTGACGTACAACGTTTTTTCATCTGGACTCAAACAAATTCCATTGGTTGTACCCATGTCTGACGACAACAAATGTGAAGAGCCATCAGTATCAATTCGCCAGATTTGACCTGTGCTTTGTTTCCAATTGGGGTCACTTGCAAAAAGAACATTCTTACGAGTAATACAGATATCATTGGGTTGATTGAAACGCTCATTGTGGCTAAATACCGATACCTCTTTGGTCTGCATATTTACCTTCAATACATTATGCCCTGAGAAATCTGCCAAATACATAGCACCTTTATCATCAAATTGAATAGCATTGGCGGTACTTCCTTGTGGTAAAGTAAGAAATAATTCACAAGAGCCATCAGGCATTACCTTGGCGATTGTGCCATCTTTTTGGAAGTTTACCACATACAATTGTCCTTTGGAGTCAAAGTTGGGGCCTTCAATGTTTTGAGTAAAAAGATTTTCCTTGGTGAAATCTTGTGCTTGAAATAGAGTTTTGGGACTACAAGAGGAAATTCCAATAGCTGCAATAGCGCAAGCGAGGTAAGTTGACTTTAACATAGTTGATTAGAAAAAATTGGATAGTAGCTTCGAATATACTGGTAATAGGGGAGAATTAAAAGAATTTGAAAGGTTGAAGAGTTGAAAATTGAAGTTGCGAAAAAATAGTACTGAAATACAGTTAACTCCTTTTTTCATTTGTAGATATTAATACAAAACAAGATTGTATAGTTCGGCTTTCTGAAATTAGCAATGGGCATTCGGCAAAGTGTTTTATGGTTGCCCAAAGAGTATTTTTACCGAATGCCTATTGCTGCCGACTGAAAGTTTAAAAGTAAAATACCTTTCTTTTTTAAGAAATAGAGAAGCTTATATTTCTTAAATCCAACATCTGATACTGGCGCTGTACGAGGGGTTCTAAACTATTTCAGATTTGGGATTGCGGAATTCGGAAATAAGGTTAGATACCTTTAATTTGTTAAGAAATGTAAAAGCTTATACTTCCGAAATCCAACATCCTATGTCCGAACTAAACAGTTTTTAATGATTCAGAATTTACCCATTGCTTAGTATTCTGTTTTATCACTTTTATCTTTCCAAAATTGAAAAGCTTTTTGAGCTTCTTCGCGACCAAGCGGAATCATCTCGATTTTACGTTGATGTATCGGTAAGGGAATTTCTTGATAAATAAAGGCGTCATCGAATCCAATTTCTGCGGCGTCCTCACGTGTGTTGGCATAATACACCTTGCTAGGGCGAGCCCAATAGATTGCCCCTAGGCACATAGGACAAGGTTCGCACGAGGTATAAATTTCACAATCTTCTAGTTGGAATGTTCCTAAGTTGTTACATGCATCTCTAATGGCTACTACTTCAGCGTGAGCCGTTGGGTCATTCGAAGAAGTTACTTGATTGAATCCTCTACCCACAATTTCCCCATTTTTGACAACCACAGCACCGAAAGGGCCACCTTTGCCATCGGCAGAACCTTTTAAAGATAGCATAATAGCTTCCTGCATAAATTTTTCTTTTTGCATAAAATCTAAAGAGTTTGTTTCATGAAATTGCCGAATAGCTACAGTATTGTTGTATCAATCGATTGTTTACATCGAATTGGCTAAACCAACAACTTGCTTCTGCACTACAGGCTTAGTGCCAAAAAGGCAACTTGGCAAGATACAAAAAAAAGCTTAAAAAGGTCTGTGAGGCAAGAAGCGAAAAAACGCTAGGAGTGAAATTTGATGAGATGTGACCAAAATATATTCTTTTTGAAAGAATACATTCAAAATCATGTTAACCAAAAAGAAATAAACTGCAAACTTTCTTCGGTTGAGTGTATATTATTCCAAATTTGCCTAATTTAGATGCAATTTATGATGCCTAAAGTGGAGCTCCGTAATAAATACTCAAATTATGGTTCTATTTTCGATTCATAAATTGTAAATTGCAACATCATTTGAATTTTTTGTCGAGTTATCGAGAGCTCAATGGCTCAAAAAGTAGACGAATTCGATAACTTTCCCCAATCATATCCCTTAAACTGTAACCGAAAGATGTCTTATCAAAGAAAGACCAAGATTGTAGCTACGATTGGCCCAGCATCAGAATCACCAGAGATGTTGACCAAGCTTGCCCAAGCAGGTGCAAACATATTCAGACTTAACTTCTCGCATGGTACTCATGAAGACCACCTTCAGAGAGTAAAGAACATCAGAGCTGTCTCTGAAGCTTTAGGTACAAACCTAACGATACTTCAAGACTTACAAGGTCCGAAAATTCGTACTCAGCTTGTTGAAAACAACGGTGTAGAATTGATTCCAGGCAAAACCCTTACTTTTGTAATGGACGAAAACGTTGTGGGTACTTCTGAAAGAGTAGGTACAACTTACACGTCAATGTACTTGGATGTAGTGCCAGGTGAGCGTATTTTGATGGATGATGGTAACTTAGAAGTAAAAGTATTAACAGTTGATAAAGAGAAGAAAGAAGTAGTTACTGAAGTGATTTATGGTGGTATCTTAAAATCTAAAAAAGGTATCAACCTGCCAGGTACAAAAGTTTCTTTACCATGTTTGACTCCAAAAGATGAAGCAGATTTGTATTTTGGTTTGGACAATGGTGTCGACTGGGTTGCGCTTTCATTCGTGCGTAAAGCAGATGATATTTATGATATCAAACAAAAAATTGCTGCTTACGGAAAAGATACAAAAGTAATTGCTAAAATTGAGAAGCCAGAGGCGATAGATAACCTTGACGAAATCATTGCTGCTACAGATGGTATCATGGTAGCACGTGGTGACTTGGGTGTTGAAATGGATGGTGCTGAAGTACCTCACTTACAACGCGTCATGGTAGAAAAATGTACTCAGGCTGGAAAACCAGTTATCGTGGCAACACAAATGTTGGAGTCGATGATATCAAATCCAGTGCCAACACGTGCTGAAACGTCTGACGTTGCCAACGCCGTATTGCAAGGAGCATCTGCTACTATGTTGAGTGCTGAGTCTGCTTCAGGAGCTTATCCCGTAAAAGCTGTCGAAACTATGGCTCACATCCAAGAGGTGGTTGAAGAGCAGCAAAATAAAATCGAAATCGTAAAAGGTGACGAGGCTGCTATTTATTTCAAAAATCACTCTTTGTCAAACAACAACTCTAAGTATCCATTAAACGACCGTATGATTGCTAGTGCATGTCGTTTGGCTCGTGATACGAAAGCGGAAGCAATCCTTTGCATCACAAACAGCGGTTATACAGCATTCCGCTTGTCGGCGCACCGTCCAAAAGCTAACCTTTATGTGTTTACTTCAAACAAAGCTATTATGACTGTAATGGGCTTGTTGTGGGGAGCTAAAGTATTCTACTACGAAGCCGATGGCAAAGATGTAGAAGCTACCGTAAATGGTATGACGGATATCTTGGTTGAAAAAGGTTTATTAGCAAAAGGAGATAC
Source organism: Flectobacillus sp. (assembly GCF_049240685.1). NCBI lineage: Bacteria > Pseudomonadati > Bacteroidota > Cytophagia > Cytophagales > Flectobacillaceae > Flectobacillus > Flectobacillus sp. The sequence continues at coordinate 14,711 of NZ_JBMLSD010000428.1, read as the reverse complement.
TTATGTAACTACCTTGAGTGTGCCTTCAAACAAGGATTTGAAAACTAATACTGTACAGTTAGGTGTAGTAGAGTAATCTTAACTTTACATAACATAAAAAAGACGTATCCTTCGGGTACGTCTTTTTTATTATTATCTTCTTCAAAATTACAGATTTTTGAGTTACCAAATGGTGATTTTTGAGTCGTAAACTTAATATTTATGGAGCTTATTGGGAGATGAGGAGGTGGTGGTTGTATTTTTGCAAGAAAATACTATTTAAAACTGAGCCTTGTAAAAAATCAGTTGTAAGAGGGGAAATAAAGAGACTGTCGTTATTTCTTATTAGACGGTAGGTATATTTGGCAAGAAAGTTGTTAATTTTATCCATAAAATACATGATAGTCGTGAGAAATGGGATTTAACACAATTATTCCTAATACAACTTGGTAAAACTTCCTTAGCAATCCTCATGGTTTTTAGTGTTAATTTTTAATCATTTGAAGAAAAAATTAACATTTTGAGCAGAGAAGATTTTTTGAATCTTTTTGACCAAAAATAGGGCTGAGATTTTGAAATAATCATGGCGCACGTAAACAAAATGCTAGAGAATTTACTATATTAGCAATAAATCCGAGGTATTTTTTAAAATATCAATCCTGATTAGTTCACAGGTGTTGAACTGTTGTTGTTAATTAATTGAAAATCAGTTACTCAGGTATGGCTAATAGACTGCCTTATTCTCCAAGAGCTGGTAACCGCCATTATCACGACTTGTTAAATTTACAACCGATGAGTAAGAAAATTAAAACCATCTTGGTCGACGACGAGAGGCTCGCGCGTCAAGAGCTAAAGTACTTGTTACAAGAGTTTTCGGACATTCAGATTATAGATGAAGCCGAAAACGTAGATGAGGCTTTGGAGAAAATACACCGACTACAGCCAGATTTAATTTTTCTAGATATTGAAATGCCTGAAAAAAATGGCTTTGATTTATTAGAAGAATTAGAGTTTGTGCCAAAAGTGGTGTTCGTGACGGCTTACAACCAATATGCCATCCAAGCATTCGAATCAGAGGCGATGGACTATATCCTAAAGCCTACAAAGACAGAGCGTTTGGCTAAAACTATTGAAAAGGTTCGTTCCGAAATTCAGCAAGAAAGAGCTACTGCAGCTGTTTCAGAAGGTCGATTGTCTCCTGACAAACGTATTTTCTTGAAAGATGGCGAAAAGTGCTATTTCGTAAGACTGTCTGAGGTATTCATGATTGAATCTGTTGGTAACTACTGCCGTTTCCATTTTGGCAATAATCGCCCGATGATTCACCGTTCGTTGAATAAAATCCAAGAACGTCTCGACCCTACGATTTTCTTCAGAGCAAATCGCCAGCAAATTATTAATACTGAGTATATCCATGATATTGATTCCTACTACAAAGGTGGAATGAAAGTGGTGTTGAATAATGGTATCGAATTAGAAATTTCGACCAGAAACTCAGTAGCCTTCAAAGAAATGATGGGAATCTAAGTTTAATATAGACAGCTCATATCTATGATTATAGCAATATACAGAGACTAAATGTGATTCTTGCAATACAATATTTCCAGGGCTTGGTAGCTATTGCTATCAAGCTTTTTTATTGTTGCCTCAATTCTTTCCTGACAATTATCTTCTCACAACTGAAGACTTTTCTCTAATTTTGTCTCTATGCGTATTTTTAAAACACTTTATAATATCTGGGCAGCGTTTTGGCTGATATTTATTTTTTTACTTCTGTTTCCTTTCTTCTGGTTATTTCTGCAAAAAGAATCATGGAAGCCTAAAGCTCACTATCTAAATCGTTTGTGGGGGAAACTATACTTTCCGATGATTGGAGTACCTATTCGTGTTGAATACCGTTTTCAACCCGATACCCAACAAGCCTATGTCTTTTGTGCCAATCACTTTTCGTATTTGGATATAGCCGCAATGGGAGTAGTGTTGAAAAACTATTACGCATTTGTAGGAAAAAGCGCGATTAAAAAAGTACCTCTGTTTGGGTATATGTTTTCAAAACTTCATATTCAGGTAGATAGAGAAGACCGTAGTAGTCGTGCCAAATCGATGACTCGTTCGATTAGAGCTTTGCAAAATGGTAGAAGTATCGTGATTTTCCCTGAAGGTGGCATTAAATCTAAAACGCCACCATTGATGCACAAACCTTTGAAAGATGGTGCGTTTGTGATGGCTATACAGCAACAGGTGCCCGTTGTACCTGTCACTTTTGTGAATAACTACAAAATAATGTTTGATAGTAACCCTTCCTTGACGCGTATGCCTTTGAAGGTGGTTGTTCACGAACCAATTTCTACGCTGGGCAAAACACAAGAAGATGTTGAAGCATTGAAAGAAGAAGTATTTCAAGTAATTCAAAGTACTCTTCTGGCATACAACTCATAATATTTATTAGTTTTTGAAGTACGGATATTTGAATGAGACAAGGTCGTCCGTTTTTAGCACCGATTACTCAACAAATTTGCCAATTATCCACAAATGTTATTTTTAGAACTAATTCTTTATCTTAATTTGCATCAAAAGATTAAAGTTTTCTGAATCTAAAAACTAAAACTGACTATGTACTCGCACGAAATTGATTACAAAATTATTGGTGAAGATATCCAAATTGTAGAGATTGAATTAGACCCAAACGAAACCGTGATAGCCGAAGCAGGCGCCATGGTTTATATGGAAGATGGTATTACCTTTGAAACCAAAATGGGCGATGGCTCTAATGCAGACAATTCTGTTTTGGGTAAAATCTTCCAAGCTGGTAGTCGTTTATTGACGGGAGAGTCGTTATTTATGACGCACTTTACCAACCGTGGTTATGGCAAGCGTAAAGTAGCTTTTGCAGCGCCACATCCAGGTACAATCGTTCCTATTAATTTGGCAACCATGCCAGGCAATACTTTAATTGCTCAGAAAGATAGTTTCTTGTGTGCCGCATTGGGTACAAAAGTATCTATTACTTTCAACCAACGTATTGGCTCTGGTTTCTTTGGTGGTGAAGGTTTTATTCTTGAAAAATTACAAGGCGATGGTTTGGCCTTTGTACACGCTGGTGGTACAATTGTAGAAAAGTACCTGAACAACGAAACCTTACGAATTGATACAGGTTGTATTGTGGCTTTTGAACCAACCTTGAGCTACGACATTCAGCGTGCAGGTAATTTGAAATCAATGGTTTTTGGTGGAGAAGGGCTATTTTTGGCTACTATGCGTGGTACAGGGCGTGTTTGGATTCAATCAATGCCTCTTTCAAAACTTATTCGTACTCTTTCGCCGTATGGTCAAAATACCAACAAGGAAGGCGGTTCGGTATTAGGCGGACTGGGTAATCTGTTTGAAGATTAAGCGTGGACATAAATTTTGCAATAAAGTTTATCTAAGAACGTTTCTTCTTAGATTTTATACTTGAATGATGTAGTTTTGCAAGTATTATCAGCCTGTTTGAAGCGACTAGCTATTTGGAACAAGGCACAATCACCAATAACTACTTTTGTAATGAATCTCAAAAAAATTCATACATATACAATTCAAAGAAAACCTCATGGTCTGATGGCTGTGAGGTTTTCTGCTTTGTTAGTACTCCTTTTGATGAGCGTATCGGCTTGTCGTCAGAAGAAGGATGACGATGGTTTTACTCCCAAACCCAAAGGTTATAATCGTATTGATTTGCCCAAAGCTGAATACCAAATGCTCGCCGAAAAGCATCCCTATAGCTTTGAGTATTCTAAACATGCAGTCATAAAACCTGATACAGTTAGATGGGCAGAGCCACACTGGATTTATATTTATTATCCAGAAATGAAGGCGATGATTCAGTTAACCTATAAATCTTTGAATGGCGACCAAAAAAAACTGGCTAAACTGATTGACGATGCCCACCGTTTGGCCGCAAGACATAATATTAAGGCTTATTCTATCAAAGATTTGGTGATGAAAACTAAGTCGGGCAAAACGGCTAAATTGATAGAATTAGAAGGAGAGGTACCAACGTATGTGCAGTTTTATACGACTGATTCAACAAAGCATTACTTACGTGGTGCTTTATATTTCAATACTGCCACCAAAAGTGATTCTTTAGCTCCTGTCATTGACTATCTCAAAACCGACGTCATTCGTTTGATTAATACTTTGCAGTGGCATTAGAGAAGTTGTGAATTGCGAGTGAAGAATTGTGAATTATTTTAACAAGACTAGAAAATGGTAGAAGGTTTATGCTAATTCAAAAAATAATTCACAATTCACTCATTCAAAATTCACAATTAATGAATCGGTACTACCAATTTTATACTGATGTTTCGTCCCATGTTATAAACCCCACGCCTTTGGGTAGCGAGGTTGGTGTCGAGGTATTTGAGGCGGCTTTGATGGTTTTGATAAGCTAGGTCAAATAGGTTGTTGACATTGATATAGATGGATGCAATGGTCTTTTTATCTTTGTTTCGCCAAGTCATACCCGCTCCTAAATTTACTAGGGAATAAGCTGGCGTCATCGTTTCTGTATTGTAAGCCAACAGTACCTGATTTTGGGTTTGATGATGTTCTAATTCTGCCAAGAAATACACATTTTCTATATATTTTCCCCAAGCTTTTTTATTCCATTTTACTTGACTAATCCAGCGTGCTGGTGGCATAAATGGTAAATATTTTGACGAATCATTAGTAGCTTGTTGGTTAATACCTTTTACCATCGAATAACTTTGGTTGAGGCTCAACCAAGGTACAGGAGTAAAGTTGACAGTTGCTTCCAAACCTTGCAGTAGGGCATTGCCTTGTACATATCTAAACACAGGTACTTGGTTAATCAAAGAGTCTTTACCATTCTGCGTCTGAACTCTCTCCGAATAAGTATAATGCTGAATTTGGTTTCTAAACCAGCTTACATCCACATACCACTGACGGTTTTCCCATGTAAAACCCAAATCTGTTTGTAAAGAAACTTCTGATTTTTGATTGATATTCCCAATTTCATAACGAAAAGTCCCTGCATGTTCGCCGTTGGATGATAATTCAGGAACAGATGGCGCCCGAAAGCCTCTCGCCACATTGCTACGCATACTTAGATTGGAGTTGAATTTATATACTAGTCCCAAGCTACCAGTTATGTTACTGTAAGAGCTACGTAAACCACTAAAACGTTCTTCGATTGCACCGTTAGGAGAGGTCTGAAATTTGCCATCCGCATCTACGTAAAGTTGTGCGATATTTAATTGGCGATGGTCATAGCGAAGTCCTCCGCTCACAATCCAATGATTCCATTTCTTTTTTGAAAAAATAAAAACTCCTTTATCTGCTAAATCAAAATTAGGATATAGCGTTTCATTACCCTTGTTATTCATATTTTGCCATAAGCCATTACTCCCAACGCTAGTTTCCCATTGGTTACGCTCAGGCAAATGAAGGCGAATATCATAGTAATAGTTTTGCAAAAAGAAATACAAATCTGGCTCAAAAGGCTTGTATATATTGCCGTATTCACGACGGTGATTTTGGGCGTAAGAAAAAGTGAGGCTCAAAGAAGAAGCTCCTAGTTGAAACAAAGAGTTACTCGTTAATTTGTAATTACTCAATGCTTGTGAGTTACTAGGATTAATCGCTCTACTTTCAAGTTCTTGGGGCGATACGGTCAATAGTTTTTCTTCACCATTTTCCAAAATAGCTTTTACAAAACGCCCTTGTGTATCGCGCTGTCCATCGATGATATTGATATTTTGTCCAAATTTTGAAAAGTACAAACGGGAATATCCCCATTTTTTTTGAACTCCCACTATTCCCGAAAAATTAAGTTCATTGAAGTTTGAACCCCAAACCCTGCCATCATATTTATTTTGATAGTTTTGAGCATCTTTTAGGCTAAATCTCGCCTGCCAAAGTAAGCCATTTTGGTTGTGAGCTAAAGTACCAGATACCCCATGAAATCCTTGATTGCTCTGAAAATTATATAAAATATTTCCAGCTAATGAGGTGTTCTCGGGAGGTAAAATAGAAATGACAGACATCACCCCACCAATACCATCCGAGCCGTACATCAACGAACCTGCTCCTCGAATAATCTCATATCGATCGATTGAATATTCGTCGATATGTAATGAATGTTCTTCACCCCATTGATTATCCTCTTGTCGTACTCCATCATGCATCGTAATCACTCGATTAAAACCCAGTCCACGAATAATAGGCTTCGACAACGTGGCACCTGTAGTAATTTGCGACATGCCAGGGAGTTTACTAATAGCATCCACAAGGTTGGTACTACCCGATTGTAGCCATTGTGTTTTGGAGAGTGCAGCAATAGGAATAGGACTTTCTTTAACGACCGTTTTGCTTGCCGAGCCAGAAACAATAACTTCTTCGAGCGAAACTGCACTCGGCGTAAGCTTAATATGTAGCGTAGTGTCAGTGTGAAGATTGATTTTTTGTGTATAGGTTTTATACCCAATATGACTTATTTGTAGAGTATAGGTGCCTTTTTTAAGGTCATTGAAGTAAAATTTACCATGCTGTTGACTCAAATTTCCTCGACGCAATTCAACAAGGTAGAGATTAGCACCGATGATTTCTTCTTGATTATCGGAGGAAATAACCTTTCCTTGAATTTGTACCTGTGCTTGGCTTATCACAGAATACAACAATAGACCCAAAAGTGGTAATAATTTTTTCATGAGAGTGAAACAAGAGTTTTTGTATGGCTTAGATAGTTCTAATAACTGGCTACAGTTTAGTTTTGGTTTATTTAATTTTTAGGTTTGTCTAAAAATTTCAACAAATATAGGCTAAAAAATATATTTGTCAATACTTATCTCCTTAAAAATCAGAAGAGATAAAGATTGTAAAGTCAGCTTGATTGTATCAAATTGATTTTTACTTGGTATTCCCTTACTTTCTGCTTTGTTTTTTACTTAAGAATTTTAACTTTGTAAAACGAGCTCAGTTTAATTCATCAACATACGACACATGCAGCAAGATTTTTTTGCCAAGATTGTTGACTATCGCCGTTCGGTTCGAGTATACGATGCTCAAGCCGAAATAGACGAACAGGTTATTCAGAAAAGTTTGGAGCTAGCCACACTTTCGCCCAATAGCAGTAATATGCAACTTTGGGAATTTGTGTGGGTAAGTAGTCCAGATAAAAAGGAGGCTATAGCCAAGGCTTGTTTCAATCAGTCTGCCGCTCGAACAGCCCCACATCTTATCATATTTTTAACCCGCCAAGACCGTTGGAAAAATATGGCGCAATGGAACTTGAACAATCTCAAAGAGCAATTTCAGGGAAAAGAACTCACGGGTCGTGACAAGCGAGCCATGGATTATTATGGCAAACTGATGCCTTTATTTTATCGCAATGACTGGTTTGGCTTTATGACTTTGCTTCGCAAACTTATCATTTTAGTCAAAGGATTTAATCGACCGTTTTTGAGGGTTTCGTCCCATGCCGACCAACGAGTGATGGTGCATAAGTCATGTGCTTTGGCTGCACAAACATTTATGCTGAGTATGGCCTCGCAACAATATGATACCTGTCCGATGGAGGGTTTTGATAGTCGTTTGGTCAAAAAATTGATTGACGCCCCAGCAGGAGCCGAGGTCTGTATGATTGTAGCTTGTGGAAAGGGAACGGAAGAAGGAGTTTATGCAGCCAGAACAAGAGTACCATCAGAGGAGGTCATTCGGAAAATATAGTAAGTTAGTGGGCAAAATTAGAGCTAAGTTTTGTGTTTTAGGCACAAGGCAACAGGCATAAGGCAAAGAGTGTTAAAATTTGTTTAATGACCACAGACATGCTTATTTCCAAAGCCCATTTCCCAAAGCACAAAAATTAAATTTTATTTTGCCACTAACTTGAGTAATCATTCAGAATTATATTTAAGTTATGTGTTTAGGCATTAGGCAACTGGCAAAAAACATTTTAACACTCTTTGCCTTGTGCCTTGTGCCTGTTCCCTAAAACATATAAATCTAATTTTGGTCAATTACCTAATACCAAAGTCCACAACATTCACTTTACTAAAACTAAAACTTACCTTTATTTATGAAAAAATGCGTTTTGCTTGTGCTTTCGATGTTATCATTCGCAAGTATGGCACAAAAAAAGAAAGCTGCTACAGCAAGTCCTTTGGAAGCTGATAAGCAGGCTATGATTGGTAATCTTGACAAACGATTCGATGAATATGCCAAGATTTCAAAACAAATTTGGGATTATGCTGAGCTGGGCTACATGGAGGAAAAAAGTTCTCTTTTATTGCAAGAGCAATTGAAAAAAGAAGGCTTTCAAGTACAAGCAGGTATAGCTGGCATTCCTACTGCATTTGTGGCAACTTACGGCTCGGGCAAACCTGTAATTGGTATTTTAGGCGAATATGACGCTTTACCGGGCTTGGCGCAAGAAGCTACCCCAGAAATCAAACCTATTCCAAATCAGAAAGGAGGACATGGTTGTGGGCATAACCTTTTTGGTACGGCGTCGGTGGCAGCGGCTATTGAAGTAAAAAACTGGTTGCAAAAATCTGGCAAATCTGGTACTATAAAAATATATGGCTGTCCAGCCGAAGAAGGTGGTTCGGGCAAAGTATATATGGTGCGGGAAGGGTATTTTAATGAGGTAGATGTAGTATTGCACTGGCATCCAAGTTCAGCGAATGCAGCGGATGCAAGTACTTCGTTGGCCAATAAAAATGCGAAATTTCGTTTCAAAGGCATTGCATCGCACGCTGCGGCTGCACCTGAGCGTGGTCGTTCGGCACTGGATGGGGTAGAGTCGATGAACTATATGATTAATATGATGCGTGAGCATATTCCTCAGGATACGCGTATTCATTATGTAATTACCAAGGGTGGTGAGGCGCCAAATGTAGTACCAGCTTATGCCGAGGTATATTATTATGCGCGTCATAAAGACAGAGCAATTTTACAAAGTATTTGGAAACGTATCGAAAATGCGGCTCAAGGTGCGGCATTAGGTACAGGCACAAAAGTTGAATGGGAAGTGTTAGGGGGTGTTTATAACCTTTTACCTAATGTAACATTAGCAACGCTTGTTCATCAAAATATGCAAAAAGTAGGAGGGGTTGTGTATAATGAGGAAGAGAAAAAGTTTGCAGAGAAAATAGCTGAAACCTTAGGGGAGCAAAAGCAAGATATCAACAATGCTGCCAAGATTAAAAATTTTAGTGATGCTTCAGAAAGTGCCACATCGAGCGGTTCGACCGACGTAGGCGATGTTAGTTGGGTAGTGCCAACGGTTGGTTTAGGAACTGCCACTTGGGTGCCAGGCTCATCGGCGCATAGCTGGCAATCTACTGCCGCAAGTGGGATGTCGATTGGTCAGAAAGGAATGATTGTTGCAGCAAAAACACTCGCAATTACTGCCCTTGATTTGATGAACGACCAAGCAACGATAGATAAAGCGAAAGCTGAGTGGCTAGAAAAACGTGGTGGTGCTGATTTTAAATATGAAGCATTACTCGGAGACAGAAAACCTGCCTTGGATTATAGAAAATAAGCATGCGTAATCTCCCTTTAAGTCATTGGTGATTGAGTACATGAGTGATTTTTCTGAAATTAGCAGAGTAATTTTAAGAAGGCGGTCGGAAATTGTTTTTCGATCGCCTTTTTCGATGCTATTAGGCTAGATATGAATGGCTTAAGACGCAATCATTGCGTTTCTACTGATGCAATACAAATTTTTACATAATCCCTCACTCGCTTAATCACTAAATCACCACATTAGATATGGTATAGGGTTGTAAGAAAAAATCGATGTAAATAATGACATTTTTGAAAATCAATCGTTTCTAATTAGACAATATTAATTCTCTATTTCAAGCTAAACGATTTAGGCTTTGGTAAACTAAAGGATGTTTTTTTTAACCTAAAACTTATTACCTTTATTCTAAAGCCTCACAATTAAAGTTTCATTTTACTCATTCTTACTTATGAAAACACTTGGATTCCTTTGCGTTATTTTACTACTTTTTATCGGTTCTGTTACAGCTCAAAACACCGTTAGTCTCGAAGACCAAAGCAAGATCAAACAATTGATTGATAGTGAATCTAAAGCGTTCTATGCCAAGGATTACGAAACATGGATGACGCTTTATCGCCAAACGCCACAGACGTACTTTGCCCGCTACGAAAAAGGCCAATTGATTGTGAAAGATGGTTGGGATGCCTTGAGCTCTTGGGCGACTACTTGGTTTAACGAAGGCAAAAAAGGAGCAAAGCCAACGTTTGCTAGAGAAAAAACAAATTTTAGGAAAGTGAATCCAACTTATGTATGGGTAACTTATAAGCAAGTAAAAACGCTTGATGGTAAAAAAGAAACTTCTCAAGAGTTAAGAATTGTAGAGCTGATTAAGGGCGAATGGAAAATGGTAAATCATACCAGTATGCCAGCCTCAACAAGTTCTGTCAAAGAAGAATTACCGATTCCTGAAAAAGATAAAAAGCCCTCAGCTAAGTCAGAAAAGAAACAGTAATAGTCTCAGCCACTGGGGCGTTTGTCTCGGTGGTTTTTATTTTATTGATAAAAATATTAAAAATATAGAGTATATAGATTAATAATTTTTAACCTTCTAACAACTTCTGTTGTAACTTTGTAGAACTTTGTTATTAAAGAAATCAAGTTTTTAACTCTCATTCCAATCACATGAAGTATTATTTTACAATCATTCTTCTGCTATTAAAAGCGTTTGGTGTCGATGCTCAGACCATTAAAGGTATTGTCAAAGACGCTAAAAATACTCCTATTACTGGTGCGAGTATTACTCAGAAAGGTATCAATAATGGGACAACGACCAATCCCCAAGGCGAATTTACTTTACAACTGAAAGCTACAGCTAGTTCACAAATCATCGTCTCATTTGTAGGGTACTCTTCTAAAATAGTCGATACTAAAGGGAATACCTCTCTACAAATTGTATTGGAAGAAGATAACCAACAATTAAACGAAGTGGTAGTAGTAGGTTCGCGTAGCGCTCAAAACCGCACTGTAACCAACTCGGTGGTTCCTGTAGATTTGATTAGTTTGAAAGATATTCAAACGACCAATCCTCTACTGAATGTCAATGATATTTTGAATTACCTCGTACCTGCATTCAACTCGAATCGCCAATCAGCATCAGATGGTACAGAGCATATCGACCCAGCGACCTTGCGTGGACTTGGCCCTGACCAAGTATTGGTATTAATTAATGGGAAAAGAAGACATACTACTTCGTTGGTCAATTATCAAAATACCGTCGGAAATGGTTCGGTGGGTACAGACTTGAACGCTATCCCAGTGTCTGCCATTGAGCGCATCGAAGTATTGCGTGATGGAGCTTCAGCTCAATATGGTTCGGATGCCATTGCAGGGGTGATTAATATCGTGTTAAAGAAAAATTCAGGCTTTTCTGCCAACTTAACTGGTGGCACAACAACACGTGGTGACGGTCAAACAGTCGATTTTAATGCTAATTATGGTACTTCATGGGGAAAAGATAAAGGCTATTTGAATTTGGCACTACAAGCTAATAGCCGTCAAGCGACCAATCGCACACAAAACCACGACCTGATTATTTTTGACCAATCAGCACTTGGAAATTTCTTTGCGTATGATTTTACAGAAAATCCTGCTAGTTCTCGTGCTTATGATGATGCAGAATTGAAGAAAAGAGGATTAACTCGTGATGATTTTAATTTTAGAGTTGGTGATGCCAAAATCCAGAATATCCAAGGTTTTTTGAATACAGGTTACAAGTTGAGTGAAAAGGCTGAATGGTATGCTTTTGGTGGATTAGGTTTGCGTAAAGGCACGGGTTATGGCTTCCGCCGTTTGCCAAGCGAAGAGACAGTTGTATTAAGTTTATATCCAAATGGTTTTCAGCCAGAGTTACATTCTGACATTGTTGATGCGTCATTTGCCACAGGTGTAAAGTTCAAATTATCAGAGTCGAGTTTATTGGATGTGAGTAATACTTTTGGCTCCAATTCATTTGCCTATCATGTTCAAAATACCAATAATGTTTCATTAGGTGATAAAAGTCCAAGAGCTTTTGATGCGGGTTCACATAGTTTTTCTCAAAATACCATCAATGTTGACTATTCAAAATACTTCAATACGGTATTGAATGGATTAAACTTTGCTGCTGGAGCAGAATTACGTTTGGAGAATTATCAAATCAAAGCAGGAGAGGAGGCTTCTTATATAGGAGGAGGAGCTCAGTCATTCCCAGGATTTAGTCCTTTGAATGCTTTGAACAAAAGCCGTAATAGCAAGGCGCTTTATACCGATGTAGAAGTAAATCTTTTAGAAAATCTGACAATTGATGGCGCACTTCGCTATGAGGATTACAGTGATTTTGGAAATACTTTCAATGGTAAAATTGCAGGCCGTTACAGCATCACACCCGCTTTTGGTTTGAGAGGTTCGTTTAGTACAGGTTTTAGAGCACCGTCTTTGCAGCAACAGTATTTTAACAATATTGCTACTGATGTGGTAGATGGTGTATTATTAAATTCTGGAATTTTTAATAACGATAGTCAAATTGCAAAAACTTTGGGTATTCCAAAACTGAAGCAAGAGACCTCACAAAATGCCACTGTAGGATTTACGCTTTCGCCCGACAAAGCATTTTCGTTGACGGTTGATGCGTATCAAATTTATGTGGATAACCGTATTGTATTGACGGGTAACTTTGGTAATGACGTTTATGGCGATGAAGTTCCCGAACTACGAGCACTATTTGCAACCGCTGGAGCTTCGACTGGACGTTTCTTTACCAATGCCATTAACACTCGTACCAGAGGAATTGATCTAGTGCTTTCGCACAAAGCTAAACTTGGCAAGGGGTCTTTATTGACCTTCTTATCGGGTAACTTTAATGAAAATAAGGTAGTGTCTGTCAATAAGCTTTCAGATAAATTGGTAGGTCAAGAAGATATTTACTATGGTCCGCAGGAAAGAAGCTTAATCGAAACCAATTCACCAAAAGTAAAAGGTACCTTACAATGGGTGTATAATCTTGATAAATGGACTTTCATGTTGCGTAATACCTATTTTGGACAAGTAACACGTAATGGTTTCCCTTTTGGTGGCGAGCAAGTTCATAGTGCCAAAATTGTAACCGATATGACTGCTTCCTATAAATTAAGCAAGCATTTGGCGGCGACTATTGGAGCGAACAACTTATTCGATATATTCCCTGATAAACAAATTTACGAAAACTCGTATTTTGGTGTATTCAAATACGCTCCTGTGCAAATGGGTACAACAGGCAGATATGTTTTTGCAAGACTGAATTTTACTTTATAAAAAGTATTTAGAAAAAGGAATAAAGGCACAAAGTGTAAAACGCTTTGTGCCTTTATATTTGAAGAAATATTCGCAATTATTTAAAGAAATTAGCCTATGTCGCACAAAATAGGATGGAAAACCGCCACTATGTTAGTTATCTCCAATATGGTGGGAACGGGCGTTTTTACGAGTTTAGGATACCAGTTAGTCGATGTACAAAATGTTTGGAGCATTGTATTGCTGTGGGTATTGGGAGGTATTTTGGCACTGATTGGTGCATTTACTTTTGCCGAACTAGGAACGCACTATAATGAATCTGGTGGCGATTATATTTTTGTCAGTAAAGGTTTTCATCCTTTCTGGGGATATCTTACGGCTTGGGCTTCTTTGATTGTAGGTTTTTCGTCTCCTGTAGCTATTGCAGCGCTTGCCATGGAGGCTTATTTGAGTCCCTTTGATATTCCGAATTTGCGTTGGTATATCGTTTTATTGATTATTTTGATTAGTCTATTGCATTCCTTTTCGCTCAAGCATAGTAGTATTTTTCAGAATATTACTACCATCGTAAAAGTCCTGTTCATTGGTTTTTTATTAGGAATCGGTATTTGGTATGCCCCTATTCCTCAAAATGCCATCAATGTACAAGTGCCAATTTTGGATGAAATAACCCAAACGGGTTTTGCTGTTTCACTCCTTTATGTGACCTATGCTTACACAGGCTGGAATGCTGCGGCGTATATCGTAGGCGAAATCCGAAACCCAAGCAAAGATTTACCCAAAGCTTTGATTTTTGGCACTTTGGGTGTGATTATCGTCTATGTTCTTTTGCAGTTAGTATTTTTGAAATTTGGAACCTATGCTCAATTGAAAGGGCAAGCCGAAGTCGCAATTTTAGCAACTCAGAATATTTTAGGGCCAACGGCCAATAAATGGATAAGTGCAGGGATTGGTTTTCAATTGATTGCGACAATGAGTTCTTATATCTGGATAGGTTCAAGAATCGTACACTCGATGGCGCAACATTATACTTTATGGAAATGGATTCGACCAACTAATAAGCACGATGTGCCAATTCGAGCGATATGGTTGTTATGTGCAGTGATTTTGATTTTGTTGTTGTCGGGTAGTTTACAGCAGATTTTACTCTATTCGTCTTTTGTATTGCAGCTAATGGGAACAATTGCTGTGGCAAGTTTCTTGAAAATTCCTCATGAGGGCGACCGTTTCAGAAGTCCTTTGAGTCCTTATATTCAGTACTTGTATGTAGGATTTAGCATGATTGTTTTGTTATTTATCATGTATGACAAACCTCAAGAAAGCTTTATTGGCTTAGGGATTTTGTTGGTTGGGGCAGTTACGTATGTATGGTCTAAGAGAATGTAAAACGCCAAAGAGCTATTCCTAATTTAGTGAT